>JAUXNL010000171.1 GCA_030684415.1 Moraxellaceae bacterium
GTACTCCAGCGCCTCTGAGACACGGAACACGCGATTCAGGTCGCGCGTGTAGAAATACGACGCCAGCCCGAACTCGGTGTCGTTGGCCATGCGGATGGCATCGGCTTCCGTGTCAAAGCGGATCACCGCCGCGAGTGGGGCAAACTGCTCACTCTGCGCCAACGTACTGCCGTTCTGCACATCCGCTACCAGCGTGGGCTGGAAAAACAATCCACCTTTTTCATGACGTGCGCCGCCGCGCACAATGCGCGCGCCTTGCGCAACGGCCTGCGCCAGCAGTGTTTCGGTTTGCGTAACAGCGGCCGCATTGATCAAGGGCCCCTGATTAACGCCCTCTTCCCAGCCTGCGCCGACTTGCAAGGTCTGCATTGCCGCCGCCAGTTTGGCCACAAACTCGTCATGCACACCGGTCTGCACCAGCAGGCGATTGGTGCACACACAGGTTTGCCCGGAGTTCCGGAACTTCGACGCCAGGGCCCCGCGCACGGCCGCATCCACATCGGCATCATCAAACACGATGAAGGGTGCGTTGCCACCTAATTCCAGCGAGAGTTTCTTGAGGGTGTCGGCACACTCGGCCATCAGGCGGCGGCCCACATCAGTCGAGCCGGTGAACGACAGTTTGCGCACCACCGGGCTTGCCGTCAGTGTGGGTCCGATAACCGAGGCTGATCCTGTCACCACATTCAGCACGCCCGCCGGCACACCGGCCTCAATGGCCAGTGCAGCGGCGGCGAGTGCGGACAGCGGGGTTTCCGATGCCGGCTTGACCACCACCGTGCAACCGGCGGCCAATGCCGGGCCAACTTTGCGCGTGATCATCGCGATCGGAAAATTCCAGGGCGTGATGGCGGCCACCACGCCAACCGGCTGCTTGAACACCAACAGGCGGCGATCCGGTGAAAATCCGGGAATCACATCGCCATAAACCCGTTTCGCTTCTTCGGCAAACCATTCGATGAAGGCGGCGGCATAGGCAACTTCACCACGCGCCTCCGTCAAGGACTTGCCCTGCTCCTGCGTCAGGATGCGGGCAAGATCTTCCTGGTTTGCCATCATCAGCTCGTACCAACGCCGAAGGATCTGCGCGCGCTCTTTGCCGGTGCGTGCACGCCATGCCGGTAATGCCGCTTCCGCCGCCGCAATGGCCTGCAAGGTTTCTTCGCGCCCGGCGCGGGGCACCTCGGCCAGTGTTTCGCCATTAGCAGGGTTGGTAACCGCAAAACGTTCGCCGCTGTCGGCAGAACACCACTGGCCATTAATCAACAGATCCGCTCGCAGCAGTTCAGGGCGTTGCAGTGACAAGCTCATGCAGGTTCTCCTTCAGGCACGACCAGTGGCGCCAATACGGCGCGTAAATCCGCCGGCAAGGGCATGGGCTTGTTACTCTGCCGGTCGACATACACATGAACAAAATAGCCCTCGGCCGCCGCTTCTTCCTCGCCTTGCCGGAACACAGCAATACCGTAACGGACGCTGGAATTCCCTAGCCGCTCAACACGCAGGCCGATCTCGAGTGCATCAGGGAAAGCGACCGATGCGTGATAGGTGCAGCGGGTTTCGACCACCAGCCCGACCACGCTGCCGTGGTGAATATCGAGCCAGCCACTGCCGATCAGGAAGTGGTTCACCGCCGTATCGAAATAGCTGTAGTACTGCACGTTGTTGACGTGGCCATACACGTCGTTGTCCATCCAACGGGTGGTCAGCGGAAGAAAGTGCGGAAATGATGTGCGCCGGGCGCGGGGAGCAGGCATGAAAACTCCTCTGCTAGTGAAAAATGAACGAGATTGTATTGGCGCTAGCCGTGTTCTCGTGTGCGGGCGTAGCAAGAGCTGGTTTGATTGTCTTGAGCCTGTGCCACGGGATTTTCGAAGGCCCGGATCACTGACTAGCAGAGGCTTCGACAAGGCTCTCCTGAACCTGTCGAAGGACTCAGCCAGAGTGGTTCCGGGCTATCCAAGGGTTCCCCCAGCAGCAACGCCCGCTGCTCTGCCCTTGACAGCTTGCTGAAAAACATTTTCAGCAAGCTGTCAAAGCTGGCGTGCGTAAATGGCGCGAGCGGCCTCCAATGTCATCTCGCGCGGATTATTGACGAGCAGCCGTTCAACCTTCATCGCATCCGTTGCCAGCATATCCAGGTCTTTCTCCGTCACCCCGACAGCGCTGAGCGTCTGTGCAAACGGCATGGCGGCGACCAGCCGGCTCATGTCATCCACAAACCATTGCGCCGCTGCTGCATCGCTGGCAAAGCGCTGGGCAGGATTGATCACGGCAGCGAACTCGGCATACCAGCGCTCGGCGGACGGCAGGTTGTAAGCCAGCACGGGCGGCAGCACCAAGGCATTGCTCAGCCCGTGCGGCACATGGAAATGCCCGCCAAGGGGATAGGCCAGCGCATGCACGGCACCGACCGGGGCGTTCGCGAAGGCCATGCCGGCCATCATCGAACCTACCAGCATGGCGGAACGGGCACCGGCATCGCGGCCATCGGCCAGCACCTTCGGCAGGTTGTCGTACAGCAGGCGCAAGCCTTCTCGAGCCAGGCCGTCGGCCAGCGGGTTTTTCTTGATTTTCGAGGTATAGGCCTCGATGGCGTGCACCATCGCGTCAATGCCGGTCATGGCCGTGACCGCAGGGGGTAAGCCGAGCGTGAGCTCGGCATCGAGAATGGCGAGGTCGGGATAGAGCAAGGGCGACACGACCCCCTTCTTTTCCTGTGTGGGCGTGGTAACGATGGCGATCGGCGTCACCTCGGAGCCGGTGCCAGCGGTCGTCGGGATCTGCACCAGCGGCAGACGAGGCCCCTTGGCGAGGCCAATCCCGTAAATGGAGGCCAATGGCTGCGGCGTGGCAACCAGCAGCGCCACCAGCTTGGCCGTATCCAACGAACTGCCACCGCCCAGCCCGATCACTACATCGGCCCGAGCGGCCTGCGCGGCGGCCACTGTCGCCAGCACACGAGCCTCGGGTGGGTCAGCCTCCACCTCCGAGTACAAGCTGACCACCAGCCCTGCCGCCTCAAGTGCTGCGACGACCGGCGCCACGATGCCGGCGGCCACCAAGCCCGGATCGGTAATCACAAACAGGCGTTGCCCCGGCAGGCTGGCAACCCAGTCGGTGGGTTGGCGCATGGCGCCCGGGCGTACGATGACCCGGGGCGTGGTGGCGAAATCGAATTGCATGGCAAAACCTCACGGCGACATCAAACCCTGATGGAGACAAAGAGCGCATCCGGCCCCTTGCGTGCACAGCCCGTGCAAGGCGCTGATGCATAGCCCGTATTCATAGCCCGTATGCACAGGCCGGCAAGCCTACCCGAGCCAGCCGGCTTCGTGCAGCCCCGGCTTGCATCAAGTCGTGTCATGAGTGTTTCAGGCACAAAAGCCGTACGGGCTTTGCCTCGGCGGGTGAATTAGGGCAGAATGCGCCGGTTTTGAAGCCAGCCCCCCTTTAGAGAATCCCGCTGAATGTCAAAAGAAGACTCATTGGAAATGGATGGCACCGTCATCGAGACGCTGCCCAATACCATGTTCCGCGTCCAGCTCGAGAACGGTCACATTGTCACGGCCCACATCTCCGGCAAAATGCGCAAGCACTACATCCGCATCCTCACGGGTGACAACGTCAAGGTTGAAATGACGCCCTACGACCTGACCAAG
>JAUXNL010000184.1 GCA_030684415.1 Moraxellaceae bacterium
GCCTTGCATGTTGGTTTCGTTCCTGATGGATTCAATCTCTTGGCGCAGATAAATCCATTCACTATCTCCCTTTAAGAAACGGTAATCAACTGTGGAGGCTGAGTCGGGGTTGGCAGCCTCAAGACACACTGCGCTGAACCGTTCTCTGTCCTCTGGATGAACCAAATTCAGCCAGCCGCGCGTACCCGTTTTCAACTGCTCAGGCTTCATGCCGATGAGACCGGGCAATGAATCGGACCAGCTTTCAAACGAGCCGTCAGGCCGTGTGATCAGATGCGCCAGCTTGGCCAGCGCATGGGCACGGCGCAGGCCAGCCTCGCGTTCGTGCAGCTCAACACGCAGGTGTACCTGTTCGGTGACGTCTTCGGACAGGCCCGCGATTCGGTAGACAAGACCGGCTTCGTTGCGAATAGGAAATCCCCGCGAGCGAATGTACTGATGCACACGACCATGTGGCAAAGCCGCTCCTGCAAATGTCGGGCTGCCACATCGGTCTGGCCTACATCGAAGTCAGTGAGTTCATCCCATAAGCGGTGGATATCTTCTTGAACTGCCTGTTCCAGCACGTCAATTCCCTTTGTCTATTTTGCTATACCGCAAGGATCAGGAATATCCATCCCTACACATCAGTGGATAGGCGCTATGTGGCTTCTTCGATAAGCTCACGCAGTAATTCACAGGTACATGCCAGTCATTATTGCCTAATGCAATAAAGGTATTTACCTTGGTCATTCATTTCTGAGTCAGCGGGATATTCTCCGCCGGTGCAGAGCCATCTACCGCCCAAGGTAGGAAGGAAGGGCGGGATATGGATTGTGTGGAGAGACCGCCAAGCGGCGGGAAGCCGCAGGCCGCGTCAGATGCCCGCCACAGTTCCAACCACAGTCCCAGCCCGCAGGCGCAGATGCCATTCGCTGGGCGTCAAGCCAAAGCGCATCCGAAAGAGTTTGCTGAAACCAGACTGGCTCGCAAACCCGCAGCGCCAGGCCAGCGCACCCACGTTCAATTGCTGACTCTGCTCTATAAGGTTCAGGGCACGTTGCATGCGTATTTCGCGCAATGCGTCCATCACCGTCGTGCCTTGGGCCGCAAATGCGGCATACATTCTTGTGCGCGAGCAGCCTGCACCTTGGGCGATGGCCGCCGTATCCAACTCGGGGCGATGGGCGTTCTGCTCCATGAAGCGCAGCGCTGCGGCGTAGCGGCCCACGTGCAAGCTCTCGGTCTCATCAGGCAGGTCGGCCTCCATGCCCTGGCGGCCCAAATTGCGCAGAGTGAGGAGTGCCAGCGCACGTGTGGCTTCGAGCAGTCCAGCGTATTCGGCAGCGTTCATCTGCGCACCAGGCCGCAACAGCAAAGACATCTGATGCATCTGGCTGGTCAGCGCGGGGGCCAGCGCGCAGCGCGCAGGCACAACAACCTGGGTAGACGGCTCTCGCCCGAGCGCGGCCATCACATCTTGATGCGGCAAGGCGATAAAGACCTGCCGGGTATCTTGTCCCCAGCGGTAGTGGCCAGTCTCACGAGTGGCGCACAGGCCCAATGCTCCCGGCCCCATGCGCGGATGCGGGCCAGGCAGCAGTTCGCCCGACTGGATAAGCGTGATCACCACCATGTCCTCCGGGTGCTGCCAGCGCGGGCCAGTGTGCATGTCGTAGGCGGACGACTTTGTAGTGCCTGTAACGCAGGTACTGCCCTGCAGGATGACCATCTCAGCTTCCAGTGGCACGCCGGGCGCAGGCTCGTAGCTCACCCAGCGATGGGCAATCTCCTTCCAGGCGTCCCTGCGCATGGAACGCTCCCAATCATCGGTACGGAAGTGAGCCGGCAAGGTTGGCGGTAAGGAGGATGGCATGCCCCCTGATTTTAGTGAGAACTTGATACGTGGAACGCATTTGCTCAATCTGGGACGTTCGCGCTCAACGCTATGTAAAGCAAGCCGGATATTCATTTCTAGAATCTTCAGAATATGAAAGCTGCATGGCGTGGAGGTCAATCATGCATTGCTGGCAACCTCCTGCCAGCCATTATTTGTTATTAGAACAAGAGCGAATAAAGAAGAAACCATGCGCCCTTCCATCATGAGAAGTGTCTTTTCTTGTGTTTTTGCAACCGCTGGGCTGCTAGTGGCCGGGTATACCCAGGCTGCGGACTTTTTCATCCGTCATCAGGGCACTGTGGGTGCAAGCAACATTGCGGGCATCTCAGCGGGCATGCCCTATGCCATCACCATAGTGCTGAACAACGACCACACCGTTGTCAACAGTCAGACATGGAACCGATACCACGTCCAGTGTGTGCTGGTGCAAACGCCCACTACCGGTTTTGCCCAGCCGCTGAATAACGGGCCTCTGCCCACGCCCGACGGGAGCGGCGATGTCATCACTGATGCAACTGGTGTACTCACAGGGATGTTCGCCAGCGTGGCCGCCAGCGCCACGGGCGTTGGCAACAGCGAGTACCAGCACGTTGGCCTGGGCAGTCTGACGGCCCCGCTGACCTGGACTGGTGACGGCAGCTCCGCCGTGCTGGCTGACGACGCAGGCCACAGCTTTACCGATGCCGCCGGCGGCGTGCCCATGGCCCCGACGCAGTGGAGTACCCCCCAACCCTACAGCGACGACTGCACTGCCAGCCGCTTGCCTGTACAGCCGTCTGCCGCTGTGCCCACATTGGGTGAAGGGGGGCACTGCTGCTCTCGGGTCTCCTTGTGTTTGGGGCTCTTGTCCATCAGCGCTCTTCCAGAAAGAGCATGCAGCTATTAAAAGCAGAGTAAATAGGAGTCTCCGATGCAAGACCCGTGTCTGCACTCGCCACACCGTCGCCGCTTCATGACCGCTGCCGCGGCCAGCTTGGCTCTACCAACGCTCGCCCAGTCCCGGCCTGCGGACAAGATGGAGCGCGGCAGTACCCACGTGTCGGGCTTTGCCGATGCCGAGATGGACTACCAGTTGATGCGCCAGTTGGGTACGGCGCGCTATGGTGGCGCGGCGGTGGGCGAATGCCTAGCGCTGGCGCAGCGCATACAGAACGGTGTTCCGGCCAGTTGGGTGGCGGAGTTTACCGCTGCGGCCCAACGCCAGGAGGCCGACGCACAAGCCCGCGCACTGCGGGGCCATGCCGTCAGCGCGCGCGGGCAGTACCTGGTGGCCTGCAACAGCTACCGCGCCGCCGAGTACTACAGCGGTGTACTGAGCCCCGAGCACACGCGGCTGGGCCGCAAGAGCCGTGAATGCTTTCTGGCCGCTGTGCGCGGGCAGGACGTGGAGGAGGTTTTTCTGCCCTTCGGCGGGGCGCAATTGCCCGCGTACTACGTGCGCGCACCCCGCCCGCAGGGCCGTCCCGGGCGCACCGGCAAGACGCTGTTGCTCGTCAGCGGCTACGACGGCACGCTGGAGGAAACCTGGTTGTCCTACGGCCTGGCGGCGCTGGAGCGCGGCTATCACCTGCTGCTGTTCACAGGGCCGGGCCAGATGGACGCGCTGCGCATCAACCCCGGCATGGCCTTCATCCCTGAGTACGAGCACGTGGGCCGCCTGGCGCTGGACTATGTACTGGCGCGCCGCGAGACCGACCCGCGCCGCGTGGCGCTTATGGGCATCAGCTTCGGCGGCTACTTCGCTACCCGCATCGCCGCGCATGAGCCCCGCGTGCGTGCCCTGATCGCCAACTCGCCCATCGTCGATCTGCACGCCTACATGGCCTCGTTCGTGGGGTTCGATCCGGCCCTGCTGCCCGATGCCGAGGACGTGCGGCTGGAAGATATCGACCGCATCCCTGACAGCGCCATTCCCCCGCAGACGCGCGAGATGATGCGCAACCTGATCGTGCGCCTGGGCCAGACCAGTTTCCGCCAGGCCTACCAGCGCCTGCGCGACTTCCGGATTCAGGATGCCAGCCTGTGCAACATCCGCTGCCCCTCGCTGGCATTGCTCGGAACCGGCGAGGGGGCAGAGCCTCTGGCCCAGTGCGAGCACTTCCTGCGTGCCGTCGGCGGCCCCGTCGCGCGCCACGTTTTTACCGCCGAAGAGGGAGCCGAAGGCCACTGCCAGACCGGCAACCTGGCCTATTCCGCTGCCGTGTCCATGGACTGGCTGGACGAGTTGTTCGGCGGCTGACCATGCGGGTACTTCGCCTTTCCCGTTTCGCTGCCGCCGTGCTGCTGGCGGCTTCCATGGCGGCCTGCGGCGGCAGCAACGGCGCCGACGTGCCCAACGCCAGCACGGTGCGCGAGGCCGCCACCCGGCTCGATACCTTGGTGCCGCAATGGATGGAGCGCACTGGTGTGCCCGGCGTGGCCGTTTCAGTGGTGCATGGCCACCGGACGGTGTACGCCAAGGGCTTTGGCCTGCGCCGGGTGGACGGCAGCGAGGCCGTGGATGCGGACACGGTATTCCAGCTCGCCTCGGTATCCAAGTCCCTCGCCGCCACGGTGATGGCCACGCAAATGTCCCAGCAAGTGCGCCCTGGCGTGGATTGGGACACGTCTATCCGGCGCCTGCTGCCCGGTTTCGCGCTGGCCTACCCAGAGGCGCAGGACAACAACCGCCTGAGCCTGGGCGATCTGTTCGCCCACCGCAGCGGCCTGCCAGACCATGCGGGCGACCAGCTCGAAGACCTGGGTTACCCGCGCAATGACATCCTGGAGCGCCTGCGCCATGCTGCCCTCAATCCCTACGGCAGCTACGCCTACACCAACTTCGGCCTGACGGCGGCTGGCGAGGCGCTAGCGCTGGCGCGTGGCACCGACTGGGCCACGCTGTCCGCACAGGCCCTGTATCAGCCGTTGGGCATGGCCCACGCCAGTTCGCGCTACGCCGATTTCGCCACCCAGGCCAATCGCGCCTGGGGTCATGTGCAGGTGGGCCTGAGCTACGACAGCTATGGCGCACAGCCCGCGCGCTATGCCGTGCAGCAGCCTCCGCGCCGCCCCGATGCACAGTCGCCTGCAGGTGGCGCCAGTGCCAGCGCGGCCGACATGGCGCGCTGGATGGCGCTGGTGCTGGCGCAGGGCCAATACCAGGGGCGGCAGATCGTCCACCCTGCCGCGCTGCAGGCGGCGATGACGGCCCGCCCTGGCGGTGCGTACGGCTACGGCTTCAACGTGGGGCCGGATCCGCATGGCCACCCCAGCGTCTCGCACTCCGGGGCCTTCTTGCTGGGCGCACATACCGCGTTCATCCTGTGGCCGCAGGCCGGGCTGGGCATCACCGTGCTCACCAACGCACAGCCGCGTGGCCTGGCCGAGGCCATTGCGCTGGCCTTTGGTGAGCAGGCCTGGGGCGATGCGGCCGATGGCGCGCCCAGCACCGATTGGCTGGCGGCCATGCAAGCCAAGATGCATGAGATGTACCGGCCGCTGGGCCGCTTGGCCGGCCAGCCCGCGCCGGCAACGCCTGCGCCTGCCCAACTCCTGGCCCGCTATGTCGGGCACTACGCCAGCGCCTATTACGGCGATGCCCAGGTGGTTCTCGATGCCAGCGGCATGGCGCTGGATCTCGTCCTCGGCCCCGCCCAGACACGCTACCGCCTGCGGCACCACGACGGCGACCTGTTTGCTTTCGACCTGCAGGGCGAGAACGCTCCACCAGGCTCTGTTTCTGCTGTGCAGTTCAGCCGCGACGGCACGGGACGGATGCAGATTGAGTACTACGCCGAAGACCTGGCGCACGGGCTTTTTGAGCGCGTGGCCGATGACAGCGGCCCATTCCCTGCAAAACAACTCCAAACATCTACGAGGAGTCTCTGAAATGCGCATCTCACCTCCATCTCGCATGGCCCGTGGCCACGCACCCACCGCAGCGCTGCTGCTCACGCTGACCCTGGCTGGCTGCGGAGGCGGTAGCGGCTCCAACTCAGGAGACGAAACCGCGCCGCCGCCGGGCGCGGGCGCACCCCCGCCCCAAGGTTCCGTCGTCTGCAAGGACTATGCAATGCAGGACGTACTGGTTCCGCCCAAAACCATCACCATCCGCAACAACTCCGAGGGCCAGATATACCCCGTGCTGGCCACCAGCACCAACGCCGTCAACGAATGGGTGCGCGGCTGCCAGCGCACCACCGAGGCGCTGCCCACTGAGTCGGTCTACAAGCTCTACGTCAACGATGGCGAGGGCATTGCGCCCGGCTCGGAAGTCACCATCACCCTGCCGCTGTACAGCGAACTCGGCCCCAAGCAGTACATCACCTGGTGGAACGGCGGGCGCGTGCTGCTGGCCGACCGCAACAAGCGCCTGCGCAACGACGAAGACAAGTCCATACCCACCCCCAGCGACGTGGCCTGCCAGGCGCAGGGCACGGCGTGCAAGCTGACGACCTACTCCAGCAAGGTGCAGTTCCCCGAGGATGCGTTCGCCCAGTTGTCGGAATACACCTTCGGCGATGCCGTGACGGTCGGCGGGCAGTCCTTGCCGCTGCTCAACCCCGAGAACGTGGGCTACAACATCTCCTACGTCGATCACGTCTACATGCCCGTGGCCATCGGCGTGCGGGGCAATCCCTACATCGGCTACAGCGGCTCGGCGCAGAAGTTGGGCGCCTTCCGCAGCACGCTCCGCAGTTTCCTGAATGGGCTGGGCGCGGGTTGGCCGGTCTACAACATGAGCGAGCTGCGCCTGCCCGGCGGCTACAACATCTTCGCCCAGCGCGGCGGCTATCTGGTTGCCGATCAGGACGTGCCCGTGCAGCCGCCGGACGGCAAAAACCCACCGGTGCTCACGGTAAAAAAGTGCCTCGACAAGCAATGCACCCCCACGGAGCAGCGCGAGATGCAATGGGGCCAGTCCGTGCAGAACATCCAGGACTTATGGGGCGCCTGCGTCGATTGGGGCAGCGAGAACATCTCCCAATACACAGGCAAGCAATACCCCGCCGACTGCACCGCCCCGCAGGCGATGAAGGACAACATGGCCCTCGTCAAGGACTTCTTCGCAGAGAATCATAAGAAGTACCGGGCCTTGTATGCCAGCGGCGCCTGCCAGGGCAGCGCTCCGCCGGAGCACGTAGCCGAATTCAAGTACTGGGAGGCCATCAAGCACATCTACGGCTGGGTGCCCTACAACGAAGGCTGCGGCGCTGCCGCCAACAAGCTGAGCGCCACCTCAACCCATGGCCGCGACCATGCCTATGTGCAGGCCATGTACATCCAGGACTTGCAATACAACTACAAGCAGCCCGCCGTACAGGCCAATCCCCAACTCACCATCAACCCCTACGTCAAATTGATCCATGACGACCTGGGTATGAGCGCCTACGGCTTCTCGGTGGATGACGCCGTGGGCTTCATGAGTGAGCTGGGCAACGGCCTGGTGTTCACCGTGGGCGGCGTGCAAGGACTGGAGAACCCCAAGCCCTTCAACTACGCCGACGGCTTCTCGGTGCTGCTGGGTGCGCCCGATGTGGTACCCGACAACAAGCCGCTGCTCAAGAAGTACGGCGTGTGCGCGCTGGGCCAGGACGCCAGCGACCCGAACTGCGACAAGGACAAGCAGGACGTGACCATGCCCGACAGCCGCAAGATCGTCGGCTTCCGCGTGGGCACCGTGCCTTCGTACCCCATGAAGGTGCGCTTCACCGACGCGCAGGACAACGTCTACACCTTGCTCGTCAAGGAGAAGTTCGCGGCCTGCACCGGCGCGCTGGCCAACTGCCCCTCCAACAGGGCGGCCATCGTGGACAACGGCGCCTGCAGCGTCGTCACCGCCCAGGGCCAGAAACACGCCAACTCCGACCGGTGGTGCCACGGCGCCAACCCCAACCAGGGCCGGGACAACGGTGAGGCGGTCGTCAAGAACTACCTGAGCTATCCGGTGCCGGTGCAGTACATGCCCTGATTCCCTGCTATTTACAGAAACAAGGCTGCTTGCGCTTATGCATCAAGCGCAAGCAGCTATAAAAAACGGAGTATTTCCATGCAGAAGAACAAGATGCCCCCCGCCATGCTGCCTACGGCATTGGCCTGCCTGCTCCTTCTGGCCAGTTGCGGCGGTGGCTCGGACGATGCACCGCCCACCCATGCCTCGCGCTACCCCATGCTGGCCGCGCACGCTTCCATGGATGAGGAGGACTTCGACCGCTACCTGCTGACCGCAGGCAAGGGCACCCCCATCACGCCCGAAACCACCAAGTCCCTCTCGGTTGGCTCCGGCATCAACTCGGCCCAGTCCACCTACAACCTGCGCCCCATCTTCGACCTGGGGCGGCTCAAGGAAGACGCCCGCCTGAAC
>JAUXNL010000186.1 GCA_030684415.1 Moraxellaceae bacterium
CCAATCCAGCCATGAACAAACACGCCCTCGCACTCCTCGCGGCTCTCGGCCGCCCGCTCGCCAATGACGCGACGGAAGATCAGATCACCGAAGCCATGCAAGCGGCCGCGCCAATCGCCGCGGCGCTGCTGACCCGCCCGGAGCCGACCGCCCTGGCGAACGAACAGACCGCCCGCACGGGCGCCGAATCCAAGGTCACGGAACTGACCACTGCGCTCGCGAACGAGCAGACCGCGCATGCGGCCGCCATCGCCGCGCACGCCGCGACGCTCGTGTATGCGGCCACCGCCGCGGGTCGCATCAGCGAGGCGCAGCAGCCCGTGTGGCTCGCCCGCCTGAAGCGCGACTTCGCCGGTGAGTCCGTCGCGCTCGCGAACGAGCAGCCGGTCGTGAAGACGACCGCGCGCACCGCCGACCTCGGCGACCGCAAGGGACCGAGCGCCGCGAGCGACCAGTTCACCGCCCTGGTGAACGAGGCGCTGCCGGCGCACGGCAACAGCTGGCCCGCCGCCTGGGCTGCCGTGAAGTCCACGTCCAAGGGCAAGGCGCTCTTCGAGCAAATGTCGACCGCCACCGAGGGCAACGCGTCCTAAGCGCCCTCGTTTCCACCACCGCCACTTTTAACCCGCTACGAAACTCAACTCCTCAGTCCTATGAATACGCTCCTCACCATCCTTATGGTTTCGCTCGCGATCTTCGCCTTCGTGGCGTGGGTCGCTTCCCGCCCGCGCGGTCGTCAACTCCGGCCCCTCGCCAACATCGGCGAAGGTCGCTGGCCCGGTGGCAAGGCCTACCTGACCGACGCTGCCGTAGCCACACGCTACCTGCTCGGCAAGATCGGCACCGACGCCAGCCACATCGCCCTCGCGGGCACGGCCGACATCCCGCTCGGCGTCATCACCGACGAAGCCTCTGCCGCCGAGGAATCAGTGCACGTCGAGTTCTTCGGCGCCGGGTTCCAGACGAGGCTCTTCGTCGCCTCCGCCGCCATCGCCGCGGGCGATCTGCTCGTCTCCGCCGCCAACGGCAAGGTCCGCACCCTGCCGGTCGCCGCCGGCACCTACCACATCATCGGCCGGGCCATCAAGGCGGCCGCCGCCGATGGCGACCAGGTCGAGGCCGTCGGGTCATTCCCGATCCAGCGCGTCGTCGCCTAAACCACCACCCGCAACGCACTCAGCACAAATCAATCCTCCCATGAAAAACAACGTCTTCCCCCTCATCGCGCTCGGCAACGACGCGCCGGTCGTGCCCGATCACGGCTCCAACGTGGGCGTCATTGGCCTGGCCAATGAATCCCGTCTCGTCGCCGCCACCTACAGCGAAGCGCTCACGCAGTTCACGGTCGGTTACCGCGATCCCGAAAATCTGCTCGCGGCCGTCGACTACCTCGCCCCGCCGATCCCGGTCGGCCGCCGGTTCGAATGGAAGAAAGCCGACAACGCCCAGGCCTTCCTCGCGGAGACCGACGACGAGCGCGCCATCGGCGGCGGCTTCAAGCGCGTGGAATACGCGGGCTCGACCCAGCTCGGCAAGACGGGGAACCGCGGCCTGTCCTACATCCTCGACATCGACGAGGATGGTGGTGCCACCACGGAAGAGTCGGTCGTGGCGATGCTGCAGCAGCGCATCATCCGGAACAAGTATCGGCGCGCGATGACGGCCCTGCTGGCGCTCAACGCCGGCGACGCCGCGATCTTCAGCGCCGCGACGCAGCCCGACGAGCTGGTCAAGGCCGCCCTGGCGGCCGCGCAGCTGGTCTCCGGGGTGTTCCCGAATCGCGGCCTGTTCGGTCTCGCGGGGTGGAACCTCCGCAGCACGGCCTACGCGGGCAACGACAAGGCCGGCGCCTTCGCGGGTCTGATGAAGAAGCCGGCCGAAGTGGCCGGTGACCTCATGCTGTCCGACCTGCGCGTCGACAAGGCGGTCTACCAGAGCGCCGCCGCCGCGAAGTCCCGCATCGTGGGCAGCAACTTCTTCGCGGTCGTCGCCTACGACGGCATGACGAAGGACGACCCGTCGCACCTGAAGCAGTTCTACACCCCGACCGCGGGCGGCCGCTTCCGGGTGTTCCGCAAGGTGACCGGCCCGGCCGACAAGTTCGTCGAGATCATCGTGGAGCACTACGAGAGCATCGTCGGCACGTCCACCGTGGGCTCGGCCCGCCTCAACATCACCGCCTCGTAACCCGAGCGCGTGATTTCTTCGAGCTCCGCGCCACGCGCGCGGGGCTTTTTAGAAACCACCGCCCCTCACTCTCACCTTCACTCTCACTCTCTTGCCCGCCTGGATCACCATTGTAGTCGCCGATCTCAACGAAGCCCGCGTGGCCGAGTTGATCACCGCCTTGCGCGAGGAAGCGCTCGGCGTGGGCCAGCCCGACCCGATGCCTGGCATCATCACGAAGGTCGTGAACGAGGTTCGCAGCTGCATCGGCTTCTGCCCGAGCACGGTCCTCGACCTCGATGCGACGAAGGTCCCGGCCAACCTGAAGGACATGATCGTGCAGAAGATCGTGCGCACGATGAAGGGCCGCCTCCTGCAACCGCTGAGCGACGATGAGACGACGGAGGAGAAAGTCTACCAGGTCCGGCTCGTGATGCTCACGCAGTGCGAGTGGCCCGTCGACACGACGGACACACCGATCTCCACCAGCCCGACGCAGGCCGCCAGCGGCGGCGTCGAACTCGCCAGCAACAGCCCGCGCCGGGCCACACCCGACTCGCTGGGCGACCTCCTCTGATGGCCGACCGACCCTCACTGCTCACCCCGCCGGCCCCGTTCAGGGAGGCCCTCGACGCGCTCGCGGTGCGCACGATCCTGCCGACCACCGGCAAGACCGCCGATCTGCGCAAGCTCTCCGGAGCCATCAAGCGCCGCAGCGAATTCTCCGCGACCGTAACGAGCGTCGAGCTGCTCCAGAAGATCAAGGACGGCGCTAACGCGGTGCTCACCGGACAGGCCGACGAGGCCACGATGCGGCTCGGCATCAAGGAGCTGCTCGCCGACATGGGCTACCAGCCCGACCCGGAGAAGATCGGCAGCCTGCAGGACCTCTCGTCGACCGCGCGCATCAACCTGCAGATCGACACGCAGGTCGACACCGCACGCGGCTACGGCTGGGATCTCCAGGGCCAGCAGCCCG
>JAUXNL010000187.1 GCA_030684415.1 Moraxellaceae bacterium
AGGTTAGTGGCTGGCCTGCGCCTTGGAATTCGGCGCAATACGGAATTCAGTGCTTTCCTGCTGATCGGTTTTCCACGAACGCAGGCCCCAGATCACCAGACCGATAATGAAGAATGCAGAAGGCGGCAGCAGGAGCAGACCATTGGGCACATACCAGCCACCATTGCTCACGGTTTGCAGAATGGGAACGCCGAACCAAGAGCCCGAGCCCAGCAACTCGCGAATCAATGCCACCACAATCAGCAGCGCCGAATAACCGAGGCCGTTACCGATACCGTCAATCAGGCTGATGCCCGGCGGATTTTTCATGGCAAAGGCTTCAAGACGCCCCATCACGATGCAGTTGGTAATGATCAAACCGACAAACACCGACATCTGCTTGGCAATCGCCGGTGCAAACGCCTGCAGCAACTGATCAACAATGATCACCAGCGTGGCTACCACCACCATCTGCACAATGATGCGGATGGAGTTGGGAATCACATTGCGGATAAGGCTGATGAAGAGGTTGGCGAAGGCCGTCACGAACGTAAGGCCGATCGACATGGCCAGCGCTGTGTTCAGGTTGCTGGTCACTGCCAGTGCCGAGCAAATGCCCAGCACCTGGAAAATCACCGGATTGGTATTGAGGATGGGCCCGAGCAGGACATCCTTTGTAGTCATTTCCTGAGTCGACATGTCAGATGCCCCCCTCACGAACTTTGCCAAGGAAATTGCGGAAGCCAAGCTCCCCCGTCCAGAACTGCACAAGGCGGGTAACGCCATTGCTGGTCAAGGTCGCACCCGACAGGGCATCCACCTGATGCACCGCTTCAGGCCGCGACAGATCAACCGACTTGGCGAGATGAATCACGGACTTCTGATCAGCGTTGTAAACCTGCTTGCCAGGCCATTGCGCCTTCCACTTCGGATTATCGACTTCGCCACCCAGACCCGGGGTTTCGGCATGGTCGGTGAACGTGATACCACCGATGGTGTTGCCATCGCTGCCCACCACCAGATAGCCATACAGCGTTGACCACAGGCCATAACCTGAAATCGGCAGGATCAGTTTTTCAGCCTTGCCATCCGCACCACGCAGGACATACACATCGGCTTCGTTGGCACGACGCTTGATGCCGGCAATATCCTGAGCACCTGTCAGCGCAATACTGCGCTTCGGGTCCTTGGTGATCTTGCGTTGGTCAAAACTGTCGTCCAGATCAATCTTGCGGAACTCGCCACTGTCGATGGTCACCAGATAGCGCTCCAGACCGGCAAAGAGCTGGTTCACTTCAGCCTTGCTGCCCTTCCCCTCTTCCAGCACGCCAGCCGCGGCCAGAATCTTGCGCTGCTTTTCCAGCGCCTTGTTTTCAGTCTGGATAGGCTTGAGCAAGGTGACTGCAGCCGCCAACGCGATCGAGCAGACAATCGACAACACCGTCGCCACGATGACGGTTTTCTTCACGGATTCGTTAGACATTGCGCAGGGCCCTCCGCTTGATGTTCGCCTGCATCACGAAGTAGTCGATGAGCGGGGCACAGAGATTGCCGAAGAGAATCGCCAGCATCATGCCTTCCGGATACGCCGGATTCACGACACGGATCATCACGACCATCGCACCAATGACAATGCCGAACACCCAACGGCCGGTGTTGGTCATGGCGGCCGACACGGGGTCTGTCGTCATGAACACAAGGCCGAACGCAAATCCCCCCAACACCAGATGCCAGTACCAAGGCACAGCAAACATGGGATTGGTATCGGAGCCAATGGCGTTGAACAATGACGACACTGCGATCATGCCCACCATGGTGCCGGCCATGATGCGCCACGAAGCGATTTTCGTGATGAGCAAGCCGGCGGCACCAATCAGCAGGGCCAACGTGGACACTTCACCAACAGAGCCCGGCACAAATCCGAAGAAAGCATCCCACCAGGTAATCGGTGCAAGACCTTCCGCCGTCACATGCAGCATGGATGTTATGCCTTCAAGCTTGGCCTGCCCCAGCGCCGTGGCACCGGAAAAGCCATCAATCCCCTGCTTCCACACTTCAGGCGACACGGCAGTCCACACCATGTCACCCGACATATAGGCCGGATAGGCAAAGAACAGGAAAGCACGGCCAGCCAGCGCCGGATTCACGAAGTTCTTGCCGGTGCCACCAAACACTTCCTTGGCAATGACCACACCGAAGGAAATGCCGAGCGCCACCTGCCACAAAGGAATCGACGGCGGGCAAGTCAGCGCGAACAGCACGGAGGTGACGAAGAAACCTTCGTTCACTTCATGGCCACGCTTCATCGCGAACAGCACTTCCCAGAAGCCGCCGACCACAAAGGTCACGACATAGATGGGCACAAAATACGTGGCGCCATACAAGAAGGCCGCCCACACATTGCCGGCATCAAAGCCGCCAAACGTGCTCACGACCCAGTAGCGCCAACCATCGAGCGCCATATCGGGCGTCACACCCTTGGCCGCAGCGAGTTGCAGCGCGGTCAGGGCCTGGCTGCCCACATTCCACATGCCAAAGAACATGGCCGGGAAGGTGCACATCCACACCAGGATCATGATGCGTTTGAGGTCGATGGAGTCACGCACATGTGCCGGGGCATGGGTGACCGACGGCGGGCTGTACAGGAAAGTATCGACGGCCTCGTAAAGGGCAAACCAGTTTTCGTATTTGCCACCCTTGGTGAAATGCGGTTCAGCCGCATCCAGTTGCTTGCGCATCCAGCCGATCATGCTCAGCCCTCCACTTCGATGCGGGTCAGCACATCACGCAGGATGGGACCGTATTCGTATTTGCCCGGGCACACATACGTGCACAGGCCCAGATCCTCTTCGTCGAGCTCCAGCGCACCCAGTGCTTGCGCGGAGTCGGTGTCGCCGACCAGCAGGCTGCGCAGCAACTGTGTGGGCAACACATCGAGGGGCATGACCGCTTCGTAGGTGCCGACCGGCACCATGGCGCGCGGGCTGCCATTGCTGCTGGTGGTCATCGGGAAGAGTTTGCGGAAGAACTTGCCGGCATAAATGCCGAGGATGGAGTGGCGGTTCAAGCCTGGGCGCAGATAGTGGATGAACTCACGCTCGCGGCCCTCAGCCAGCACCGACAGTTGCAGGTGGTAGCGACCGAGATAGGCCTCTGCACCGGCACCGGTACGACCGGACAGCACCGAGCCGGAAATCAGACGGTTTTCGCTGCCGTTGACTTCGCCATCAGCGAGTTCGGCCAGTGCCGCCCCCAGACGGGTGCGCAGCAGACGCGGGTTTTTCACCTGCGGACCGGCCAGCGCGATGACACGAGTGGTATCCAGCTTGCCCGTCGTAAAGAGCGTGCCGATGGCAATCACGTCCTGATAGTTCAGATGCCAGACCGTGCGCGTGGGCGAGGCCGGATCGAGGAAATGGATGTGGGTACCGACCAGCCCGGCCGGATGCGGGCCGGAAAACTCATGCGCGGTCAGGTTGCCAGCATCGAACTTTGCGCCGGCCGCCTTGCTCACAAACACCTTGGGCGCCAGCTTCTGCAGCACGGTCAGGCCGTTATTGAAGGCCTGCTGCGAAGACTGGATGACCAGCGCAGGATCGGCGGCCAACGGATTGGTGTCCATGGCATTGACGAATATCGAGCGCGGCTCAGTGCCAGGCACCGGCACCTTGCTGTACGGGCGGGTGCGCAATGCCGTCCAGAGTCCGGAGGCCAGCAACTGCTCCTGCACCTGCTCACGCGTCAGCGCAGCAAGGTCGGCATGGGCGGTGAACGCCACCGCCTCCGTGCTGCCCTGCTCGACATCGATGACCAATGACTGGAAAACACGGCGCGCGCCGCGATTGATCGCGCGCACCCGGCCGGTGGCCGGTGCCGTGTACAGCACGGCGGTGTTTTTCTTGTCGGCAAAAAGAGGCTGGCCCAGCAGCACCCGGTCGCCCTCGGCCACTTTCATGGTCGGTTGCATGCCCGGATAGTCCGCCCCGACAACGGCGACGGAATGGATCGCTGGGCCCTCGCTGATGGCCTGGGATGGCTGCCCGGCAATGGGCAGATCCAGACCGCGCTTGAGCTTGATCATGGTTTCTTCCAGCTAAAGGTGAACAAAAACAAAATGTTGCAACAGGCATGACGCGTCAGGAGGAGGAGCTTGCAGAGCACGCATAAGGGCTCTGGAGGATTGACGCGCGGGCCACGTTGCCAGCTCGGCGCGGAGTATAGGGGATAGGGAAACTCAAATACACCCAACGAATAGGGTTATAGCGCCAGAATTTGCACAGATTTTGACCTGTGTCCTGCCCTTCCCCAGCGTTCACCGACACGACAAAAGCCCGGGCATAAAAAAGCCGCGGCCATTTGCCGCGGCTTCTTGTGCAACACACTGCCTCAGATCAGAGGTCGACAGCTTCCGCCGGGAAGCTCTGGTAATCGATCCCGGCAATCTGCTGGGCAATTCGCACCACCTGGCAACTGTAGCCCATCTCGTTGTCGTACCAGACATAAAGAGTGGCGTGATTGCCGTTGACGATGGTGGCCTGAGCATCGAACACGCCGGCCGAGCGCGAGCCCACGAAATCGGTCGAGACCACTTCGGTGGAACTGGTGTAGTCGATCTGGCGCTGCAAGCCCGAATTCAGCGACACATCGCGCATGAACTCGTTGATCTCGTCGCGACTGGCGGCTTCCGACAACGTGAGGTTGAGGATGGCCATGGACACGTTCGGGGTTGGCACACGGATGGAGTTACCGGTGAGCTTGCCCGCCAGCTCCGGCAGGGCTTTGGCCACAGCTTTGGCGGCGCCCGTCTCGGTGATGACCATGTTGAGCACGGCAGAACGGCCACGACGATCAGCCTTGTGGTAGTTGTCGATCAGGTTCTGGTCGTTGGTGAACGAATGCACCGTTTCCACATGACCGGAGATGATGCCGAAACGGTTGTTCAGCACTTGCAGCACCGGGGTGATGGCGTTGGTGGTGCAGGAAGCCGCCGACAGGATCTTGTCGTCGTCGGTGATGGTGTCGCTGTTCACGCCGAACACCACGTTCTTGATGTTGCCCTTGGCCGGCGCGGTCAGGATGACGCGGGCAATGCCCTTGCAGGTCAGGTGCCGGCCAAGACCTTCTTCATCTTTCAGCTTGCCGGTGTTGTCGATGAGGATGGCGTCATGGATGCCGTACTCGCTGTAATCGACGTCTTCCGGCTTGGCGGCATAAATCACCTTGATGAAGTTGCCGTTGGCAATGATGGCTTCGTTGGCTTCATCCACGGCAATGGTGCCGTCGAAGGGGCCGTGCACAGAGTCGCGACGCAGCAGCGAAGCACGCTTTTGCAGGTCGCCGTCGGCGGTCTTGCGCACGACGATGGCGCGCAGGCGCAGGCTGTCACCGTTGCAGGCCTTCTCGATGATGAGGCGGGCGAGCATGCGGCCGATACGACCAAAGCCGAAGAGCACCACGTCGGTAGGCTTGCCTTCGTCTGTCTTGCCGATGGCGGGGGCCACAGCGGCTTTCACAAACTCGTTAACGTCGCCGCCCTTGATCTTGTAGAGGGTAGCCAGCTTGCCGATATCCACGCGGCAGGGGCCAAGATCGAGGTTGTACAGCGCTTCCATGATCGGGAAGGTGTCGACCACGGAGAGGTCGCCGGCAATCATGCGCACGCGGCGGTGGTGCTTGAGCAACTGGATGACCGAGCGGTTGATGAGGGTACGGCCATAAACGGCGGTGACCACGTTGCGCTCGCGATAGAGCTTGCCGATGAGCGGCACCATGGCCTCGGCAATGGCTTCGCGGTTCTTCCAGCGACCGAAGTGGTCTTCCTGCAGGGCTTTGATGCTGCTACTCAAAGACTCGTTGCTCACGGCACAACCTCATCATTGGCAAAAAGAGAGGGCGCGGATTCTAGACGCTTTCACGAGGGATGTCAGGCAAGGTGAGCAGGCTTGTCCGGATTTGCGATGCCGGCCGGTCATTCTGGCGGCAGTTGGCTTCTAGCCCGGACATACCAGCCAGTCATTCCTGACGGTGCTCGGTCATGGCCCACGCCACCACCGCGGCCAAACCGGCAGAAGCCCCCGCCCCACAAGCGCCAGGACCCGCCAGGCCATTCCGCCTCGCCAGGCCATCCGGAGCGCCCGCGGGAGTCTCCACATGATTCCGTATGCCCTGAGTCTGTCGAAGGGGCCGCGCACTGGCACAAAGGCGTCGAAAGCACTCTTAACCGCTGACTGAAAACGCCCATCCAGGGCTTTTTCAGCAGGCGACTCCGGCACATGTCCGGAGTCACTCCACGCTGAATCAATCATTCAAGCGTGATTGATTCGCGCCCCGGCAATCCTTGGCCGGGAACCCGCTGGCTGAAAAGCATTTTCAGCCAGCGGTCAAGTTCTTCGTCAGCGTTCTTTTTGAGCTTGTCGTCGGGATCAGGAAAGCGCACCAACACTCTCGGACCGAACGGCTTTGAGCGTTTCAGAGGCTCACTAACGGCCGCCAGAAGCCCGGAACTCGCTCGGCGTCATCCCGAACCAGCGCCGGAATGCCCGGTTGAATGCGCTTTGCTCGGAAAAGCCGAGTTGCAGTGCCGTCTCTGACAGTGAGCGCTCCGGATCCGCCAGGTATTCGCAGGCCATTTCAGCGCGGACACCATCCAGCACATCGGACAGCACCACTCCCCGTTCAGCCAGTCGGCGCTGCAAGCTGCGCAGAGAGAGATTGAGCTGACGAGCCACAACGCCAGCCGAGTGATTGCCATTGCGGACTCCATCGCGCAACGCCTGCTGCAACTGCGCCATCAGATCATCCTGTGGCGGTAGGGCCGCCAATTCAGCTAACGCCTGTGCCTCCAGCGCCGCTCGGCGGCTCGGCTCACTGCCCACCACCGGCAGTTGCATGCACTCAAAACCGAAGCGCACCGAGGGTCTCCCGGCCCCCACATTCACGGGGCAACTGAAAAATGCACGGTAATAGGCGAGCTCCTCAGGAGACGCACGCACCAGACTGATCTCGCGCGGCTGCCATTCTGGCCCCGCCAGTTGCGCCGATATCGTTACGAAGACACCCAGGCCGACAATATCGAGCAGAGCCCCGTTCTGACCAAACTCGACATTCCAGGCAATCGTCACGCTGTCGCCGTAGAGGCTGACTACTGGTGGATTGCCGTCATACGACAGCCGATGAAACCGATGCAGATAGAGCAAGGCGTCGCCATAGGTGGCGGCCGTGAGCACGAGGTGCCCCAGTGTCCCGAGTGCCGCCGGGGTGATATGGCGCGCGACATCCAGCCCCACTCCCGGGCGCGGCACAGCCGATGCCAGTTTCCGAAGCGCCTCGTGCCACTCTTCATAAGTGATGCTGCCCTGTGCGGGCCAGGCCGCCATGCGTGCCTGAAGCGCCGGCAGGTGCAGCGACTCTGCTGCCATGAAATTGTGCAACATGCCCGCCAGCGCACTGGCGACGCGAAAGCCTCCTTGCATTCACCGCCTCCTTTGGCGACAGCCCATCACTTTGGCACCCAAGAACAAACCCGGGCGCCAAAGGTCAATCATAAGTTCTCCTGCTCTCTAGCATGCAGAGCACAAAGAGCCGCCTGCAATGCCACAAGAGCTCAATCGCAGCCTCATCAGGAAGACAGGGAATGTCGACAACTCATGCCCATCCAGCACGTCTGATACCGCTCACATCCCTCACCACCCGCCTTCAGGTGTGGTCAGTCGCCATCAGCAACGGGCTGCTCTCGCTGTTTCCACTGACGTTCATCGGCGCGGTCTTGCTAGCCATCCTGCAAGCACCCTGGCTGGAGACGGCGCTGCAGGGCCCGGCACAAGAGGTTCTGGAGCGCCTGCTGCACGCGACTACCGGCTTCATGGGGTTGGCTTGCGCCATGATGATGGCTGCGCGGCTGGCGGAGCAGGACGAGCGCGCACTGGAAACCGCCGCGCCGCCGGCGATTGCGGCCGTCGCCGCCGCACTGTTCATTCTGGGCACCACACTGGACAGTCCATCACCCAGCGCCAACACCAGTGGCTTGGGTTACAGCCAGCTTTTCCGGGGCATTGTCACCGGCATCATCACTGCCGAACTGATGCTGTGCTTCAGCCGACTTATGCCCCGCCTCGATATCGCCAAAAGTCTGGACACGGAAAACAACTTTTCCCTTTACGCCGCGATGCGCCTGACACTGACAGCCTGCGCAACGCTGCTGGTATTCATGCTGATGATGCTGGCATATGAGCAGGTACAGCCCGGCCTGCAAGTGCTGCTGTCCACCGCACTCGATAGCTTGCTGACGCACCCTGACATGACACCTGCTTTGCGCTACAGCCTTTTCGCCCTGATCAATCAGGCGCTCTGGACCTTCGGCATCAACGGCGGACAACTCTTGCTGGCCGTCAGCAACCAGGGGTCGGCGTTCGTGGCCGCGCCTGAGCAGCTGTACAGCAGCACGCATGCCGCGCCGATGTTCATCAATGCCTTTGCACACATGGGCGGAGCAGGCGCCACCTGGGGGCTGATTGTTGCCATTCTTGCTGGCATCAAAGACCCCGTGCTGCGGCGCATGGCATTGCTCTCCATTTTCCCCGCCATTTTCAATGTGAACGAGTTGCTGTTGTTTGGCATTCCGATTGTTTTCGGTCGGGCCTTGCTACTGCCTTTCTTGCTCACCCCTGCGCTGCTCATCATCGTGCCCACGCTGTTGGCCGAAAACGGCCTGCTGCCACTGAACGGACAAGGGGTCAGCTGGTCTACACCGGCGCTGCTCTCCGGCTATCTCATCACCGGTGGCGCAGCAGGTGTTGTGCTGCAACTGCTGGGCATCATTGTGTCGGCACTGGTGTATTTTCCTTTCCTGAAAAAACTGGAGGCCCAGCGCAAAGCGGTGTTGAAAAGTTCGATGCAAGAGGCGCTGGTCACACTTTGCGAAGCACAGCCGGTGTCACCGTCATCACTGCGGCGCCGCGACAATACTGGTGCTGTTTCCCGCGCCCTGCTTCGGGACTTCCTGCGTGACATGCAAACGCAAAATGTCTGCCTTCACTATCAACCCCAACATGACGGCAACGGTCATGTGGTCGGCTTCGAAG
>JAUXNL010000198.1 GCA_030684415.1 Moraxellaceae bacterium
CTCGGCCAGTTCAGGCTCGGGCCAACCCACAAAGCTCGACAGCACCGGATCACGGAACCAGCCCAATGTCGAATAAGCCGGCACGCCGCTGACATACACATCCATGCCCTGTGCGGCTAATCGATCACCTTCGCGTTGGGCCGCCACTTCACTGAAAAAACCGCGGTAATTCAGACACCCCACCAGCGCGTAACACCACTGCCGTGGCGTCAGCGACAACTCGGGGGCCGCCATGACAGACCACACGGGATAACTACGGCCCAGTTCAACGTAACGGTCGTACTGGCGAGCGGCAGGCAGACCAAGCTCACTGCTGGCAAACGCCCGGATACGCTGCACCGTCTCTAAGCGGAGGCGTAATGCAGGCGCCGTCTTTTCGTCTGCCAGCAGACGGGGAATGGATTGTCGTTGCAGCACCATGGCCGACTGGCCTTTGATGGCCTGGCCGTAATAGGCAAGGCTCTGGCAGCCGGTAAGGGCAGAGGCGGCAAGCAGTACCAGCACGGCACGGAAAATGGACATGGGCGGATAGTAGCGGCTCGGGCATCTTGCCGGAATGCACAGCGGCAGATGCATGGCCAGCCTCTCAGGATATCTGGCGATCCAAGGCTCCAAGCCTGAGGCTATGCGGAGAGGCAGCGCGTGGCTGCCGGTAGAGGCTCTCACCACAGGGCAGCCGGCACATGACAAGCAGCATCTGACAAACAACACCAGAACACACCGCGCCGGCCAAAGCCGCCTCTGCAAAACCTCCGCTTTGCGGGCGGCAGAAACAGCAACTGGCTGCACACCGTGGGCACTTCCTAAAATGGGGATGCTGAGTCGACTCAGAGAAACCCTGACAACACTCCGCCTGACTGCATAAGAGCATCAACATAAGAGCCCCAACACAAGACCACCAAGACAGGCCCATCATTACAGAGCCAAGCGCGACAAATCCCAAACGCATGTGCCATGGCCAGCAACACCGGCAACTGCTATTCCTGCTACCTGACTGCCCTCCGTGACTATCCTCCGGGAGACCCCGCATGAAAATCCTGTTGCCCCTCCTTGTCCTGCTGCTGACAGGCTGCGGCCCTCGTCTGATGGTCGAGCAGGCGCCCGGCAACAGCCTTCCCGGCAACGCACTTTATGCATGGGACAAAGCCCGGGATCGCATTCCCGGAGAAGACAACCCTCGCCTTAACAACGACATTGTTGCCGATATGCTGCGGCACGCCATCGACACCGGCCTAAGCCTGCGCGGCTGGCAGCAAGAGGGCAGCAACCCCGACTGGAAAGTGCATTTCCATGCCGGCATCGAGAAAAAGAAAACCGAAGTCAGCCAAGCGGCCCCACCACGGCTATCGCGCGTGGTCTGCCGCGGCAAACATTGCTACGAAACCTGGGACTGGGGTTACTGGGGCCCGCCCGAACTGAATACACGCACCATCGAATATCACGAAGGCACATTGATGATCGACATTCATGACGCTGGCACCGGCAAGCTCGTGTGGCGAGGAACGCTGAGCGACGAAGTCGATATCCGCGCCGCGATTGATCCGGACAAGTTGCAAAAAGCGGTCGACAAACTGCTGCTACGGCTGCCGGCCGGCAGCGCGGCACGCTAACCGCTTGCTGAAAATGCCAATTCCGGATGGCACACTGTTGCCGTTCGCCGCCCACACGCCGGAGCCCTGCCATGACACACACGATTGACCCTGTCGCCAGCCAGCTTCCCTCCCTGCTGGCAGCGCTGCCGCAGGACACACCCCTGCTGATGCTGAACCTGCTGCGCTTTCGCGCCGAGGCAATGTATCGCGATGGCGTGTCACGCGGCAGCGGCGCAGAGGCCTATGCCCGCTATGCCGCCATCGCGACAAAGAAAGTAGGTGAAGTCGGTGGTGAACTGCGTTATCGCGGTACGGTTAAAGGCATGCTGATCGGCCCGGAGGACGAGGCCTGGGATGAGGTGCTGCTGGTGCGCTACCCCTCGGTGGCGGCGTTCAAATCGATGCTGGGGCTGCCGGATTATCGCGATGCCACGCGACATCGCACGGCCGCACTCGAAAACGCGCGCCTGATTGCCACCGTTGAGCTGGCCTGAGCCTGCGATCACTACAGACAAAAACCGGAAGCAGGGAATTGGTGGCGCAAGGGAACCCCCTGCCCCACCAACAGACTTCATGACAAGAAAGACAACAGCCTGCACACCCACCGAAAATCACCGCTGCCCGTGCAGACCACGGAACAGCGGCCGGCATTACATCTTGTAAGCAAACTGCAGCCACACCTTTGTAGTGTCATTCATGAAGCCGACCACGGAGCCATCGGCATTGAAGCTGGCCACCTTGAACAGTGCATTCACTTTTGATGTCAGCGGACGTGCTACGGAAAAATTCACTTCCTGACCGAACGTCTCGTTAACCGCCTCTGACTCAAAATCATGCACCGCCAGTTGCAGGGTGTAGTCACCCAGTTTGGCGCTCGCCTTGAGATTGGTATCCACCAACCCGTTAGCCGGGGTATTCAGGAAACGGTCTGCCCAACCATTGAAGGCATGCAGGGTTGCCAGCGGAGTCTTGAAACCCTTTTCCAGCGTTTCCATTTGCGCTTTTACGGTGACCGGCCCGAACTTGTAACCCAACTGGATATCGCTGTAGCCCGCATCGGCCGTCAGGCTATTTTTGTAGTCCTGCTGATCTGCCAATGCGACTTCGTAGAGGAAGTTGCCCACCACGCCATCCACGCGCAGGCCGACATGCTCCCAAGAGGCGGTCGGCGTGCTCTTTTCCTCAACGGCATAATAAAACGCGGCCACTTTGGCCTGAGGGAAAGCGGCGTATTTCACGTTAAGCATGGGGGCTTCAACGGCTCGCGTTGCCCCAAAAATGTTATGGACGCGATACAGATAGGCCGCCCCTAGCGTCAGGTCTTTGACCAGCGTTTTGTTGCTGTAGCTCACCGCATCAAAAACCTGATCGTTCTGGCGCCAGCCAACATCGCCCACAAAGCGGGCATTGTCGTAAATCAGCTTCTGGCGCCCCGCCTTGAAGCCGTAACCTTCCAGATAAGACTGGTTAAGCTGGGTGAGTGACGGATCTGGAATCTGGCCGAACTGGGCCTTGTTATTACCAAGGCCGGTGGCACCACTGTTGTAATCACCGTTACCCAGTGAGCTGACATTCTCGAACTCGATGAAATACTTCAAGCCCTTGTAATCACCGGTACGGTAGCCCAAGGCTGTGCGCAGCGTTTCGGCATCGGTTTCCGGCGTTGTTTCAAAATCCACATATTCCGCACGCAGCCGCGCATCCAGAAATGTCTTGCCGCTGAAAATGGCTTCTTGCAGCATGGCTATCTGCATGGATTCCGCCTGTACCGCACCACTGCCCAGACCGGCCAGCACCATCGAAGACAACAGAATCGACTTTTTCATCACAACACCCCTTTGGTTTACCTGTGTGAACTGCCCGCCCGTGTAAGTACCGTGATGACAGTGGCGCACTGGCACGCCGCTCTGCCATTGGCCTGCCAGCGAAATGCCGGCAAGCCTCTCCCGCGACGATGAAAATTCACCGTCTTTTAAAAGCGTTCGGAAATGGGCGCCCGCAGGCGCCGGGTTCAGGCCGCGGCCGGGTGACGCTGCCCCTGGTAGAGGAAGCGCAGCACCTCGGTGCGGCAGTGGTGATAGGCGCTGTCTTGCGCCAGCGCCATGCGATCACGCGGCCGGGCAAGATCAACCTCCAGAATCTGGCCGATAGTGGCGGCCGGTCCGTTGGTCATCATCACGATGCGATCCGACAACAGCACGGCTTCATCCACATCATGTGTCACCATGACGACAGTGGAGCCGGTGGCAGCGATGATTTTCATCAACTCGTCCTGCAAATGCGCACGGGTCAGCGCATCAAGCGCGCCGAAGGGTTCGTCCATCAGCAGGATGCGCGGCTCCATCGCGAGCGCACGGGCAATGCCGACACGCTGCTTCATGCCGCCAGAAATTTCACCCGGCATTTTCTTCATGGCATGCGAAAGCCCGACCAGTTTCAGCGCCGCCTCCGTGCGCGTTTTCAGTTCAGCTTTGCTCTCCTTTGCCCCGAAAACACGCTCAACCGCGAGATGCACATTCTCGAAACACGACAGCCACGGCAGCAGCGAGTGGTGCTGGAACACCACGCCGCGATCCGGCCCCGGGCCCGCAATTTCGCGATTATTGCAGAGCAGCACACCGCTGCTGGGCAAGGTCAGTCCTGCAATGAGGTTAAGCAGTGTTGATTTGCCACAGCCCGAGTGCCCGATCAGCGAAACGAACTCGCCCTCGGTAATGGCCAGGTTGATGTCGCGCAGGGCGGTGAATTCACCTTTTTTGGTGCTGAAGGTCATTCCCGCGTTTTCGATGCTGACAATCTTTTTCATGACAATGCTCCAGAAGGCGTTGGAATCACGGCTCAGGCCGTGTGGTACTCGATCGGTTGCCGGTTCAGCTGTGCGTGTCGTAAGAGAAGCGCTTGGCAATCATGATCAGCATCTGCTCCAGCAGCAGGCCGACAATCCCCACCACGAAGATGGCGATGATGATGTGCGCCACATTCAGGTTGTTCCATTCGTCCCAGACCCAGAAGCCGAGACCGACACCACCGGTCAGCATTTCTGCTGCGACGATGACCAGCCAGGCGACGCCAATCGACAGGCGGATGCCGGTGAGCAGGTAGGGCAACACAGAAGGAAAAAGAATCTTGGTGAAGATTTTCCACTCGGAGAGATTGAGCACGCGCGCCACGTTCAGGTAATCCTGCGGCACCTGCGACACGCCCATGGCGGTATTGATGATGATGGGCCAGATGCTGGAGATGAAAATCACCCAGATCGACGCGGGCTCTGCCGCCTTGAAGACGAGCAGGCCAATCGGCAACCACGCCAGTGGCGACACCGGACGCAGCAAGGAAATCACCGGGTTGGCCATGTCGCCCAGAAAGCGGAAGCGCCCCAGCATGAAACCTAGCGGAATGCCGATAAGGGCCGCCATGCCGAAGCCCATACCGACACGCCCCAAGGAGCGCAGGATGTTCCAGCCGATGCCCTGGTCATTGGGTCCGTTCTGGTAGAACGGATCAGAAAAAAGTTCGACCGCTGCTACCCATGTCACCGCTGGGCCCGGCAAGTCGGTACGGTAATGGCTAACGGCCGACCACAGCATCACAAACATGAAGATGCCGAGCAGCGGCGCCGCCGCGCGCAACAGCACACTGCTCCAGGCGATGCCGGCAAGCCAGCCCTTCAAGCGCAGCAGTCGCCCGGGCGGCAACTCGGCAGCGGTTTTTTCAATTTCAGTCATCAGAGCCGTCATGAGGGTCTCCTTCACGCTAACGCGTTTTCAGGCAGAGGGAGGCCGCGCTGCCGTGAAACGCGGCAGCGGGCATGCAACGGTGTTACGGAAAACGTCAGGCGCGGACGGCGAAACTCGCGGCGTAGGCCTTGGGATCGGAACCATCCCAAACCTTGCCATCAATCAGCGTACTGCTACGCATCGGCGATGCCGGTACCGGAATCTTGAGCTGGCTGGCCGCCTGCTTGTAGATCTCGACCTGATTGACCTGCTTGGCCACCTCCAGATAGTCCGGATCATCTTTGAGAAGGCCCCAGCGCTTGTGCTGGGTGAGAAACCACATGCCGTCGGAGTAGTAAGGAAAGCTGACCTTGCCACCATCAAAGAACTGCATGGGGTGCTCGTCTTTCCATTGCTTGCCGATGCCGTTTTCATAATTGCCCAGGAAGCGCTGCACGATCACTTCTTCCGGCGCATTCACGTACGATTTGCCAGCAATCAGCTTGGCCACTTGCGGGCGGTTTTTAACATTGTCGATATAGCGAGCGGCCTCAAGCACGGCCATGGTCAGTGCACGCGCCGTGTTCGGGTATTTCTTTACGAACTCACCGGTACAGCCCAACACTTTTTCCGGATGATCCATCCAGATGTCCTGCGTCGTGGCGACGGTGAAACCGATCTTGTCGAAGATGGCACGCGCATTCCACGGCTCGCCCACGCAAAAACCGTCCATGTTACCCACGCGCATATTGGCGACCATCTGAGGGGGAGGCACCACGATGGTTTTCACATCCTTCATCGGATTGATGCCTTGAGCCGCCAGCCAGTAGTACAACCACATCGCATGAGTGCCGGTGGGGAAGGTCTGCGCAAAAGTGTAATCGCGTTTGTCTGTATCGATCAGGCGTTTGAGCGACTTGCCATCGGTCACGCCCTTGTCCTTGAGCTGGTTGGACAGCGTAATGGCCTGACCGTTCTGGTTCAGCGTCATCAGCACGGCCATGTCTTTCTTGGGCCCGCCCACGCCTAAGTGCACGCCGTAAATGAGACCATAGAGCACATGGGCCGCATCCAGCTCGCCGTTGGCCAGCTTGTCGCGCACACCGGCCCACGAGGCTTCTTTGCTGACATTGATCTTGATGCCGTATTTCTTGTCGAAGCCGAGCAAGGCCGCCACCACCACGGACGCACAGTCCGTCAGCGGAATGAAGCCCACATTCACTTCTTCTTTTTCAGGCTTGTCAGAGCCGGCCGCCCAGGCGGTCGAAGACATCTGCATGGACCATCCTCCCATCACACCGGCTGCTCCCGCGGCCAGCATGGAACCTTTGAGAAATTGACGACGTCCGGTATCCACCGCACTCGCATCGGTTGCGGGAGGGGTCACTGCGTTCAGTTCGTCACGATCCGCCATCATTCACCTCACAGTTGCCGGAGGCTGCCGCTAGCGTTATGCCAGCTTATGCAGACTCCGGGCCAAAAAAAAATGGCGCCTGCAGATTGCTCCGCAGGACACCATTGTCCTTGCCCGGTGTTACCACCGGATTTGGGTGCCCCCACAAGGGGGCAACGCACGACACAGGAGTGGAAATCTCACGATTTCCTAGAGCTCTCTCCGACAGTGGAGGCCCGTGAGCTCTGTACTGAATGTATTGCAGCAGACGTGCCAACTTTAAAACCTGCGCTAAAACACCTACTTTCACCATGTCGGTGCACGTTTTGCCCTGTTATGGGGAAAAAGCACGCTTCGGTGCACGCTCAGGCTGGGTGCCATGGTGCATGCACGCGCCAATATGGCCCCGGCACCTGTCAACGATTGCGGTTTGCATATGGCAGCCATCCATTTTCCGGATGCCATTTGCCATGACCCACCTGAAAGGTAAAAAAATGGCGCCCGAAGGCGCCATGGAGAAAGTGGTGGCTAGCGTCAGGCAAGCAGGTCATTCATGGAAATCAGCTTCTCGGCCACCTCGGCAATGCGGATATTGCGATCCATCGCCATCTTGCGCATGGCGTGATACGCATCCGCCTCATTCAGTCCGCGCAGTTGCATGAGCATCCCTTTCGCACGCTCGACAATCTTGCGCTCGTTGAGTTTTCCCTCGGCCACTTTCACCGCCTGACGCAGGGTCTGGTCTGCCTCAAAGCGCGCCTGAGCCACGGCCAGCACGGCTTCCAGCCGCCCTTCATCAATGCCTTCGACCACATAAGCCGACACACCGGCCTTGATCGCGGCCTTGATCGCGGCCGGCTGGCCATCGTCGCTGACCATGAGGATAGGGCGCGGCTCATCCTGGCTGACCACACAAATCTGCTCCAATACGTCACGCGATGGTGACTCGGTATCGATGATGACGACGTCGGGCTGCAGCTCGGCCACCCGCTTAGGGATCATGAATGCCGACGACACTTCTTCGACTACATCGCAGCCGGCCTGAATGAGCGAGGCACGCAAGCGCCCGACCTGTTTGTTTGTATCGTTGACCAGCAAAACCTTGAGCATCACCTGACTTCCTGCGGCCACTCCGTGCCCGCTGCTTGGCATGTCGCCTCGCGCCAAACCGGCACGCGGACATCTGTATGACAGAGACTGAGCAAGCCCTGTGCCAATCCAGTGATGACGATGCCCTGCACTTCAGTTGCTGCACACTTGCTGCTAGCGTCGCCGCTTTGCTTGCCCCCTTACCGGGCGGCCATCGTTGCCAGGGAGAAATCGTTTGACCGCCACGCCGCTTTCCTCACGCGCCGAAAGCCGACTGGTCTGGCTGCTGGCCGGCATCCAGTTCTGCCATATCGTCGACTTCATGGTGATGATGCCGTTGGGGCCGCAATTGATGCGCACCCTGCACATGAGCACGGCCGAGTTCGGTCTGCTGGTGTCGGCTTATACGTTAAGCGCCGGGCTCACCGGCTTTGCCGGTGCATTCGTGATTGACCGTGTGGATCGCCGCCGCCTGATGCTGGCGCTCTTCACCGGTTTTATCATGGCGACACTGGCCTGCGGCTTTGCCTGGAGCTTTGGCAGCCTGCTGTTGGCGCGTGTGCTGGCGGGCATGTTCGGTGGCGTGCTAGCCGCAACCCTGCTCGCGATCATTGGCGACTGCATTCCGGCCGAGCGGCGTGGCGCCGCCACCGGCAAAGTCATGGCGGGCTTTGCGCTCGCCGCCGTTGCCGGCGTGCCGCTGGGCATCTGGATGGCCACTCATGGCGGCTGGCGCCTGCCATTTTATGGTGTTGCCGCTACCGGCGTGCTGCTCTGGCTGCTGGCCTTGCGTGTGCTGCCTTCCATTCCCGCGCGCGATACCGGCCCCTTGCAGATTGCACACACCCTCCGCCTGGTCATGGGCGAGCGCAATCATCTGCGCGCGTTTGCCCTCGTTTCCGTCCTGATGCTGGCCGGTTTCAGCGTGATCGCTTTCATCAGCCCTTACATGGTGCACAACGTCGGGCTGACCGAAGCACAGCTTGCCCTTATCTATTTATATGGCGGCATTGCCTCGCTGCTGACGGCGCCTCTGATAGGCAAACTCACCGACCGTATCGGCAAAACGCCCACCTTCCGCTGGTTTGCCCTGCTCTCGCTACTGCCCTTGCTGGCACTAACGCATCTGCCGCCCTCACCGCTGCCACTGGTGCTGATGGTCACGACGGCGTTCATGGTGTTTATCGGTGGCCGCATGATTGCGGCCATCACGCTTATCCAGTCAGCCAGCACGCCGGAGCTGCGTGGGCGTTTTCTCAGCTTCAACTCCGCTATCCAGCAGCTCGCCTCCGGGCTGGCCGCCTTTCTGCCCACACTCTTGCTGACAGAAGATGCAGCGGGCCGCCTGCTGCATTACGACCTGGTGGGCTACGGCGCTGCCGCAATGACCGTGCTGGCCATATGGCTGGCAGGGAAGATTGAAATCCGCTCGTAAGGCTCGTGCAGAGCCCGGAGCAAATGGCTGAACTGGAGAGTCGTCGTGTGCGCCTGCGCAGCCTCTGACCGGTATTCGGCATAGTCTCTGCAGCGGACGATGCGCGTTTGTCACTGTTCAGGCAGACGCCTTTCGGCAGGCGTCAGTGGTTAACGAGGCGATGGAAACACCACTATTCACTTTCAGTGCGGAAGGGCCGCTCTCGGGACTTCATTAGTCGCTTGCTTGCAAGGGATGGCAGGGTCGCGAATCAATCACACTTGAGTGATTGATTCAGCGTGGAACGGCTCCGGACTGTGCCGGGGTCGCGGGCTGAAAAAGCCCGATATGGGCGTTTTTCAGCAAGCTCTTAAGGATCAACAGCACGGCTGGGTAAGCCCGTGCAGACCATAGAAACTCAGGGATGCGCTTTTTGCCACTGGGCCAGCAGCTCACGGCCGCGCGCCAGCTCGGCCGGTTTGAGGTTGATTTCGAGCACATCCCGCGCCGTCAATGCTTCCTCATGCTCGGCATCGGCCGCAAGCTCCAGAAACATCCACGCACGCGCAACATCACGCGCAACACCCGGCACGCCCAACAGCAGCACGCCCAAACGGTACTGGGCATCGGCGTGCCCCTTGTCGGCCGCCTTCTCGAACCAGCGACGCGCCGCTACATTGTCACCCAGGCTTTCCTGCTGCAGGACACCCAAGCCAAACATGCCGTCTTCACTGCCTTGTGCCACCGCCTTGCCGTACCACAGCAGGGCTTTTTCATCATCGGGCTCCACCCCCAAGCCCTGCGCATAAAAATCGCCCAGCCGTGCCTGCGCCTCGGCCACACCTCGCTGTGCCGCTTTCTGGTACCAAGGCAAAGCGGCAGCCGGATCATCCATGCCCTCGTCATGCACACGTGCCAGCCAGACCATCGCCTTGGGGTTGCCGGCGGCAGCCAGCGGCTCGAACAATGCCAAGGCCGCCGGATAGTCCTCGCCTTCAAAAGCGGCAATACCTGCATCAAGACTGGCAAGAGCAGAGGCAGACAAGGAAAAAGAAGACAGGAACAGGATGAAACGGAGCAGGGAGGCAGCACGCATGATGATTGTTCTGAGAGTGACGGGCTGGTGCAGATTATAGGCAGACGGCACCCGCCCGCGCACCGGGACAACTATAATCGCGCCACTATTTTTAACGACCCGAACGTTTTAACGACCCGAACGGAGCGCCTGATGACGGACAACCATGCCTTGGTCAGCGAACTGCAGAAGCTCAACCGCCTGCTGCAAGGCGCCCTGCCCGCTGCCGCACCACTGCCCGACTTTGACGGCGGCCTCGCCTTCCGCTGGCGCGCCCATCCGCATGGAGGCTGGCTGGAAACGGTGACCGACTTGAGCCCCATCCGGCTCGACGACCTGCAAGGCATCGACCGCCAGAAAGCGGAAATCCGCCGCAACACCGAACAGTTTGTGCAAGGCCACTCCGCCAATAATGTTTTGCTGACCGGCAGCCGCGGCACAGGCAAATCCTCGCTGGTGAAAGCGCTGATCAATGAGTTCGGCTCACAGGGACTGCGGGTAGTCGAAGTGGACAAGGGCTTGCTGCACGAACTGCCCGACATCGTGGCACTGCTGCGCACGCGTGATGAGCGCTTCATCATTTATTGCGACGATCTGTCGTTCAACGATGACGACGCCAGCTATCGCGCGTTGAAAACCACGCTCGATGGCAGCCTTCATGCCGGCAGCGACAATGTGCTCATTTATGCCACCAGCAATCGCCGCCACCTGCTGCCGGAATACCAGCACGAAAATGCCATGGCACATGTGGGCGAGAACAATGAGCTGCATCCGGGCGAGGCCGTGGAGGACAAGATTTCCCTCTCCGACCGCTTCGGCATGTGGCTGACGTTTTATCCCGGCAGCCAGGATGACTATCTGGCGGCGGCACGGCACTGGCTGGGAGTGCACCGGATGGAGTTCACCGAGGCGGCGCGTGCCGCCGCCCTGCAATGGGCGCTGCTGCGCGGCAACCGCTCTGGGCGCACCGCCTCGCAATTCGCCCGCGACTGGGCAGGCCGGCACGGGCTCGTGCAGAGCAGTTGAGTCGTCGCAGGGAAGCTCGGAGCCGATAAATCAGAACTGAAAAACAAGAGTGGCGCTCTGGTGACGCCATTCTTGTTTAGCCGTTTGCGGAAAAATGCTTTTCAGCAAACGGCTTCCCGGGCAGGGATGGCCGGGCCGTGAATCCATCACGCTTGCGTGATGGATTCAGCGTGGAGCGATTCCGGACTTGTGCCGGAATCACGGGCTGAAAAAGCCCGGGATGGGCATTTTTCAGCAAGCATTTAGCCGCACAACACCCGCGGGAATCGCGAAGAGCCAAACGCCTGCTGACCAGAAAATCAGCTTCTCCCTGCGTGAGCCCTCGCTGGCACTCCCGCTGAGCAAGGGTGCGAATGCCCTCAGTCACTTACGACGCTTGCTCTGGCATCAGAACGGCCGCTCTAGTGCGAGCTGGCAACCCGGCGCACCGCGTCCAGCCAGCCGGCATAGAGCGGCTCGCGCACATCAGGCGCCATGATCGGCGTAAAACGGCGGTCGCAGCGCCATAACGCTGCAATCGACTCCAACGATGTAAAAAGCCCCACTTGCAGGCCGGCGAGATACACCACACCCAGTGCCGTGGTTTCAGTCACCTGAGGGCGATCTACCGGCACACCCAGAATGTCAGCAAGACGCTGCGACACCCAGTTGTTGACCACCATGCCGCCATCAATACGCAACGTATTGACCGCACTGGCGCCATCACGACGCATGGCCTCCATCAAGTCACGGGTCTGGAAGCACACTGACTGCAACCCGGCCGTGACAATTTCACCGATGCCGGTATCACGCGTAAGGCCGAGGATGGCGCCACGCGCATGCGGGTCCCAGTATGGCGCGCCGAGCCCTGTGAACGCCGGCACCATGTACACGCCACGCGCGTCGCCTGTACGCTCGGCAATGGCTTCCGTTTCTGAGGCCTGGCCGATGAATTTCAGACCATCGCGCAACCATTGAATAGTCGCCCCCGCTACAAAAATGCTGCCCTCGATGGCATAGGTCGGCACACCGTTCAAGCGATACGCCACTGTCGACAGCAAGCGGTTCTGCGAGCGCACAACGCTCTGACCCGTGTTCATCACCATGAAACAGCCAGTGCCATAAGTGCTTTTCACCATGCCCGGCGCAAAACAGGCCTGGCCTATCAGTGCCGCTTGCTGATCACCCGCCATGCCAGCAATACGAATGGGGGCGCCCAGAAAGTCAGCCGTGGTGAGGCCGAAATCTGCGCTGGAATCCTTGACCTCAGGCAATAGCGAGGCCGGAATCCGGAACAACGCCAACAACTCATCGTCCCACGCTTGCGTGTGAATATTGAACACCAGCGTGCGCGAGGCATTCGTGGCATCGGTGGCATGCGACTTACCACCGGTGAGCTTCCACAACAACCAACTGTCGATGGTGCCAAAAGCCAATTCGCCTTTTTCTGCCCGTGCACGTGCCCCTTCAACATGGTCAAGAAGCCAAGCCAGCTTGGTCGCCGAGAAATACGGGTCGAGCAGCAGGCCGGTTTTTTCCTGCACCACCGGCTCATGGCCATCGGCTTTCAGTGCCTCGCAGACCGCGGCGGTACGGCGGTCCTGCCAGACGATGGCATGATGCAACGGCGTACCGCTGGCACGATCCCAGAGTACGGTGGTTTCACGCTGATTGGTGATGCCGATGGCGGCAATGTCCGTAGCGCGCAGACCGGCCTTACGCATGGCTTCGCGGCACACACTCTCGACCGTCCACCAGATTTCCAGCGCATCATGCTCAACCCAGCCATCGGCGGGAAAATGCTGACGGAATTCCAACTGATGTGATGCCAGCGGATGGCCGGTCGCATCAAATACGATGGCACGCGTACTAGTCGTACCCTGATCAATGGCAAGCAAGTGGGTGGCAGTCATGCGGCAGTCCCTTTTGTTTTTTCAAGCGGCGGGAAGCTTCAGTCTGACAGCGCGCAGGGGCAAGGACAATTCATGCCAGAAGAGGTGCCGATACGGTCGGAAACGCCTCTGTCTCCAAAAGCAGAACACATCATCTGCCGGAGCGGCAGGAGCCGTCATCCTCTTTTAGGGGCATTTTTCTGCCCGACAAAAGCCGTCATCAACAACATCGACAGCAACAGCCCTGCACCATCAGCAATCATGTCACGTACCGACGCATCCCGCCCCACAAAGTGCTGCATCACCTCGATTGCAGCAGCGAGCAACAGCAACACAAGATAGATATGCAACGTACGCACATTGGGCCAAGATAGTCTCGCCAATACACCCAGTACGGAAAACGCAAACACATGATTCACGATATCCGACCCCGCACCTACGGCTTGCCGTGGCATGAGTGCAAGGAAAAGAACACTACCGCAAGTGAGGGAAAATACGATCCGTAGTACCCAAACGGGAATGTTCAGCATTGAATCTGCTCGACATACGAGAGCACACATGGCAGAAGCGCTCGCCACCGATCAAACAACATCAAATCACCTCTCCACGCCCAATCCCGAAATAGCGAAAACCATAAGCCTGCATTTGCTCGGGCTCATAAAGATTGCGGCCATCAAACATGGCGGGCTGCTTCATTGTAGCAACCACACCGTCAAAATCAGGACTCCAGAACTCATCCCATGCGGTGACCAGAGCAATAGCGTCCGCTCCTTCAGCAGCACTGGCGGCAGAATCAGTGAATACCAATAAAGGCTGTTGCCGATAAACCCTGCGCAATGCCTCCATTGCTTGCGGATCATAGACACGGGTGCAGCATCCTTGCGCCCACAGTGCCTGCAGTAAGGGATGAACAACAGAATTGCTCACACTGGATGTTCCTGGCTTGAAGGCTGCCCCCCATATCGCCACCGTACGCCCTTGCAACTCACCGCGAAAAAATCGCCAAATTTTCCGGAAAAGGATTTCGCGTTGGGAGTTATTAATATCCAGAACAGCATCAATAAGGCCCGCCGTGTCCAGTTCTTCACGAATAGTGCGAGCAAAACTGAGCAAATCTGCAGAAAAGCTGGGCCCACCGAAACCACAGCCAGGCTGCAAGTAATCTCGACCAATGCGCGAATCTGCACCCATGCCCTGTCGGACAAGCTCGACATCGACACCCACTTTCTCAGAAAGTGCGGCCATTTCGTTCATGAAGCTGATACGTGTGGCCAGCATGGCATTGATACCAAACTTGATCAGTTCAGCTGCTTCAACCGGCACTACCATGACCTCAGCAGCCTGACGCATGAAGGGGCGCATGACTTCCTGCACGCAATCAATCACCGTCTTGTTTTCTGAGCCCAGCAAAAATAGCTGGGGCCTCTCGAAATCAGCCAGAGCAGAACCCTCACGAATGAACAAGGGCATAGAGGCTAGCAAGGCACGCTCCGTGCGCTTGTCCTCAGAGAGGATCAAATCGATATCATGCTGGATACGGCGCAGTGTTCCTACGGGAAGAGGCGTCAGCACCAGAATGATCACGTCATCTGTCATGCTGGCAAGCACAGGCTGAATAGCCCTTCGCAAGGAATCTTCCGTGTAATCATCCGCCAGCAGATGCAAATCTCCGGCACCGCGACAGCTCATGAGTATCGACAGACGGCCTGCCGCTTTTTGTGTCTCGATCAACTCTGGCAGCAATCGCTCGCGGCCTGCATCAAACGCATCAGGCAAGCCTTCACGGGGATTTACACACAGCGAGACCACATTGCCTTTTTCAGCCAGCTTGGCAGCCGTTACCCAAGCATAGTGCGTGTTGCCGTAAACCGAAATTTTCATGAGGCCTCCTTTCCGCCGGCCAGAATGTGCGCCATCAGGGTATTGGTGGAGCCATCAAACGCACCCGTCTGCCGCAGTTGCAGCGCCAGATACGTGCTCTCAGCAATTTGCTTGCCGAGCTCAACCCCCCACTGGTCAAACGGATTGATATCCCAAATGACCGACATGACGAATACCTTGTGCTCGTACAGCGCCACCAATGCGCCCAGCGTAAAGGGAGACAGCTCATCTAGCAGAATGGTGGTAGAAGGTTGATTGCCGCGATAACGCCGAAACCCGGGAGCAGACTCTCCATCCTCCACACAGGCATCGCCCAGCATCAGTACGCGCGATTGTGCCAAGCAGTTAGCCAGCGCCAGTTGGTGCTGCACTTGCAGCTCATGATTCTGACGATGCTCGTCGTAACGCCGCACCGGTGCGATGAAATCGCAGGACACCGCTTGCGTGCCCTGATGCAATAACTGGTAAAAAGCATGCTGTGCGTTAGGGCCGACATCGCCCCAGAGCACCGGGCAAGTACGGTAATCCAGTGCACCCCCTGCGCGGCTCACCGATTTTCCGTTGCTCTCCATTTCCAACTGTGTGAGATACGCCGGAAAGAATTTCAGTCGTCCGTCATACGGCAGAACGGTATGGCCGCGAATATCGAGAAAAGTGGCATTCCATACGCCAATCAGCCCGAGCAATACCGGCAGATTGTCTTCCAGCGGCACCGACCGGAAATGCTGATCCATGAAGCGAGCCCCAGCTAGCATGTCGCGGAAACCACTCATTCCCAACAATAGTGCAACCGGTAAACCGATAGCGGACCAGAGCGAAAAACGCCCCCCCACCCACTCCCAGAAACCGATCTGGTTGCTTTCCGGAATGCCCCACTCCGTCATGCGGTCGGCACGGGCCGACACCCCGATGAAGTGATGACGCACCATCAGGTCTTCATCGCCTGAGTCTTCTAGCATCCACTGCAGCGCCGTGCTGGCGTTGGACAGGGTGTCGAGAGTGGCAAACGATTTTGAGGAAACAATGAACAGCGTAGTTTCAGGATTGAGCGAACCGAGCAAATCCGCAATCTGGGTACCATCAATCGAGCTGACAAAATGCAGGCGGAGATCGCGCGCCGCTGGCGCAATGAATTCGCCCAAGGCATTGCAAGCCATGAATGGCCCCAGATCAGAGCCGCCCACACCGATATTCACCACATCAGTAATGGCTTTGCCGGTATAACCGCGCCACTGCCGCGAATGAATGCGGCGGACCACGCTCTCCATACGGACCAGACTGGCATGGACATCCGGCACGATATTCCGGCCGTCGACCTCGATCACCTCATCGGGCGAAGCACGCAAGGCCGTATGCAGCGCCGCGCGTCCTTCCGTGTTGTTGACCGGATCACCACGCATCAGACCCGTAACCGCCGTCTCCAGACCGCACTCTCGCGCCAACGCGAACAGTGCGGCCAGATCGTCCGCACGCAGGCGCTGCTTACTGAAGTCAAAGAGCAGCGGGCCAGTACGACGACTAAAATCGGCGGCGCGCGACGGCGCCTGCCACAGATCACGCAAATGCAGCGACTGCATCGCTGCCGCACGCGTCTGCAAATCCTGCCACGCCGGCAGCGCCGAACGGGTGGCCAAATCAGGGGTTGCCGACATTGACTGCCTCACAATAGATGGCTCTGCATCCAGCTGCGCAGAGCGCTCGCCAGCTCAGGGTCTTTGAAGGCATAGGCCAGATTGGCCTGCAAGTGACCCAACTTGCCACCGCAGTCATAACGCGTTCCTGCAAAACGGTGTGCACGAAACTCCACATCGGCCAACAATGCCGCAATACCATCGGTCAACTGGATTTCACCGCCGGCACCGGGCTTCACCTGCTCCAGCGCCTTGAAGATGGCTCCCGGCAGCACATAGCGACCGACCACCGCCAGCGTGCTGGGCGCCACCTCGGGCTTGGGCTTCTCCACCATGCCAGTGATACGTTCGCCATCGAGCGACACAACGCCATACTTGTCTGTCTTGTCGCGCGGCACTTCTTCCACTGCCAAAGAGCAGGCGCCTGCCTGCTCGTACAACGCCACCATGTCCGCGAGACAGCCAGCACCAGGGCCATCAATCAGATCGTCCGGCAACATGACCGCAAAAGGCTGATCGCCCACTACCGGTGCCGCACAGAGCACGGCATGCCCGAGACCAAGCGGCTGGGACTGGCGCACCACCGACACCGACATCCCTGGCGGAAGGGCGGCACGTACCAAGGCCAAGGCATCGTGCTTGCCCCTGGCCTCCAGGGTCAGCTCCAGCTCTGAAGCACGGTCAAAATGGTCTTCAATGGCTCGCTTGCTGGAGCTGGTCACCAGCACCACATGGCGGATACCAGCCCGATGAGCCTCCTCGACCGCCAACTGGATCAGCGGCACATCCACAATGGGCAGCATTTCCTTAGGAATGGCCTTGGTGGCGGGCAGGAAACGACTTCCCAAGCCGGCAACCGGCAAGACAACGACATCAATGGCCACTTGCTAATTCCCTGTCAAAACGGGTCAAAGGCCCGGATTCTACTGCATAAGAGCTCACTCTTGGCGGCCACCTCTCCTGGAAATGCGAGCATGGCTGACATCCTCCCAAGTCATGAAGGAGTCATCGGCACACATACTTTCCTTGCAAGCCCCCAATCGGGGGGATAGTGCACTCTAATACAACCGCGGATGATCCTGTCTCGTCCGGACTGCCCCCCCCCATTAGCTACTGCCGCCCGAGGGGCGCTTACCGGACAAAATGATGAGCAAAGGCGCCCAGCCGCTTCTACCTGTCAAAAAAGCCCATCTATAATGCCCGTCGGCCAAGTACAGGGCTGTCCGACAATGGCGTCGTACAGCCAAGGCCTATCACCTCTCAAGGAGTCGGGACACATGCCGTTGCAAACAGGCACTCTCAGCAGTCACTCCAAGCTATTCGACTTTCTTAGCCGCATGACCGACATCGGCATTCTGGGCCTCACACTCTGGCTAGCCCACATGGTCGACAACCGGAACTGGGGCGATGCCAGTACGATGCTGTTCCTGTTTTCACTGCTGTACTTTCAACTCACGGCATCTGCTGCTGGTCTTTATGAGTCACAACGCAGCGTTAGCACTCGCCAGTATCTAGGCTCCACATTGGCGGCACTTCTCACCGCCTTCATGTTGATTGCCATGACCGCGGCACTCAGTAATCGCTTACACAACCTGGCCGACCGGCAAACGCTGCTTGAATGGCTGCTCATCAGCGCTGTTGCGCTGTGCCTCTGGAGGCTACTCACCCGACAGTTGCTCAGCATGGCAAGAAGCATTGGTTTCAATACCCGAACCGTCGGAATTGCCGGCAGTGGTGAAACCAGCCTCAAGCTGGCGCAAAAATTCGAGCAGAATCCATGGATGGGGCTTCAGTTAGGAGGCATTTATGACAATCGCACTGGCATGGATTACGCGCCGGACGCAACGCTAAAGGGGCTGGTAGGAGATTTCAGCCAACTGATTGCGGATGCTCGCAGCGGAAAAATCAATCATGTCTATATTGCACTCCCCATGAATGAAGAAGCGCGAGTGCGTGAACTGGTTGAGGCCCTATCAGACTCCGCCACCTCCGTTTTCATCATTCCCGACATGTTCACTTTTGAGTTGATGAACTCCAGGCAAACCAGTATTGACGGCATTCCTGCTATCAGCATCTATGACAGCCCGTTCACCTTCAGTGATGCGGTCTTGAAGCGGGGATTCGACATCTTTGGCAGCCTCGGCATTTTGTTCGTGATTGCAATTCCGATGCTGGTTATTGCCGCCGCCATCAAACTGACCTCCGCAGGCCCGGTGATTTTCAGGCAAAACCGCTACGGACTTGATGGCAAACCGATTGAGGTGTGGAAATTCCGCACCATGAACACCATGGATTCAAAAGCCAATAC
>JAUXNL010000211.1 GCA_030684415.1 Moraxellaceae bacterium
GATGCTTCTTTCTTTGCGGCGCAAAGAAAGAAGGCACGCCGCAGGCGCACCGCCAGCGCAGCAAAGCAGCAGAAGCAACCCCATCGGAGCTCCTCACCCCAAAGCGAGACACCCCCAAAATCCCCGCACTCCCGGGCAACCGGCAAGCAACGCCCCAGCCCCCGCACACCCCGTCGACTGCCATTCCAGCTCAGCTCAGCTCAGCTCAGGAAGGATCAAAATAATCCTGGGGCCGCAACACCAGCACATTCGCCTCCACCCGCGGCAGGATGTCCTCCGCCGTATTGCCCAGCCAGAACGCCGCCAACCCATGCCGCGCCACCGTCCCCAGCAACAGGCAATCCACCCGCTCACGCTGCACCAACGCTGGTAAGACCACGTCGGGCCGGCCCGGCATCACACAGACATCCTCATTGGTCAGGCCAAATTTATCGACCTGCTTCTCGATGCCCTCACGATAGGACTTCTCAAGATCGCTGGCGACATAGCTCGCGGCATAGGCATCCCCCATCAGCGGCACCAACTCGGTGGGATTGGGCAGCGCAGAGAGAATGCGCCGGCCCGCACCAAAGGCAGTGGCCAACACCTCCAGATGTTCCAGCACCGCCAGATTGAGCAGCCGGTGCGGGGCATCCTCGGCACCCGCCCCCAGCGCACCGCCCAGGATGGAGGGCCGCTCCCCATTGCGCACCAACAGCAGTGGACTGGGCAGATGTCGCAGGAAGGCACGCATGTCGGCAACGCCATCGTGAGCCAGCACCAGCAGATCGGCTTGGAAGCGACGCGCCTCGTGGAGGATGGTGTCCTGCACGTTTTGGGTGGCCACCACGACCCGGCTGGTACCGGCGGGCGCTTCCGTCAACAGGTCATCGAGCCAATGACCGGCCGCCACTTCGGCATTGTGGGCCGCCATGTCCTGCAAGCCCGGCGCCAGCTCAAGGCCGGGCTTTACGTCTGGCGCCACCGGCACCAGCACGGTCAGCTCGGCCTGTAAAACCTCGGCCCAGGCCAGTGCCTGCAACCATGCCGGCTGGTTTTCACGCCCCGGCTCCAGTACGACGAGAATGGTGTTGAGGAGCAACATGACGGATCTCCCTGATCATCTGACGGAATGAAATATGGCTGCACATCGCGTAGGCGCAGCGACGGTGGGCTCTGCTATCATCGCGGCATCCTGCGGCCGGCACGATGCCGGCGACACGCTTTATCCGAGACCCGACACGAGCTTGCGATGTCTGATGCCGCTGCCACGATTCCCGTTGTGATTCGCGCCTTGCGCGAAACCAATTGCTCCGAGTGTGCGCTGAACCCAGTGTGCCTGCCACCCGCGGTGGATGAAACCGACCTGGATCAACTCGACAGCATTATCGAACGCAACCGCCCGCTGCAACGCGGTGCCCACCTGTACCACGAGCGCCAGCCCTTTGAAGCGGTATATGCCGTCCGCTCCGGTGCCGTGAAGGCCTACACCACCCTGCCCGGGGGTGAAGAACAGGTGACCGGCTTTTATTTGCCGGGCGAGATTGTCGGTCTCGATGCGCTCGGCGGCGGCAGCCACTCAAGCTCCGCCGTCGCGCTCGAAACCACCGCCATCTGCACCATCCCGTTTGCCGACCTCGAGCGCTTGTCACAGAAGATGCCGGCATTGCAGCGTCACCTGCTCAAGCTCATGGGCCAGGAAATCCAGACTGACCAGCAGCTCATGCTGTTGCTCAGCAAACGCTCGGCAGAAGAACGCATCGCCTCGCTGCTGCTATCGCTTTCGGCCCGCCACAAACGCCGGCGTCTGGCCGAAAACAACTTCCGCCTGCCCATGTCGCGCTCGGACATCGGCAACTACCTCGGGCTGGCGGTAGAGACTGTTAGCCGGGTATTCACCCGCCTGCAGCAAACCGGTGTGCTGGCGGTCGACGGCAAGGAAATCAGCATTCTTGATCGCGAGCAGCTCTGCCATGTTGCCGAGCCGGCCACCAGCGCCCATGACTGCCCGGGCGCTTGACCGGCTCCGGGCACATCGCCAAGATGACCCCTCCATCCGAGGGGGGCATGCCCGATGAGCGTACCGACAACCGGCTTTTCGAGCTTCCGCGAGTTCTATCCTTACTATCTCAGCGAACACGCAGACCGCACCTGCCGGCGCCTGCACTTTGCCGGCACCTCACTGGTGCTGGTCATGCTGGCCACCGCCGTGCTGACCGGCCTGTGGGCCCTGCTCTGGCTGCTGCCGATTGCCGGCTACGGCTTTGCCTGGACCGGCCATTTCTTCTTCGAGAAAAACCGCCCCGCGACCTTTCAGTACCCGTTTTACAGCCTGTGGGGGGATTTCGTGATGTACAAAGACATGCTCACAGGCAAAATCCCGCTTTGATGCATCGCCTCTCACCTTTGTTCACGACACTCCACCAGAGCAGCCGCTGCACCCATGCCTGACGCACAACAAAAACATCACACCGCCGTCATGCCCCAGCACACGCGCATGCTGGCCTACATCATTGCCGGCTGCATTTTTGCGGCGGGCGTCTTCAAGGGCTATTACGGCAATCATGTGATTGCGATCATCCCGCTCACGGTGCTGATTCCCTGGAGCATGGGTTGGCTGGCAGACTGGCTGGAAAACAACCACCCCGATCAGGTCCAAAGCGGCCTGTTTCTGACCGATGCTACCGCCGTCGGCTTCGGCATTGCCGCAGCCGGTTACAGCATGGTGCCCAGCCTGACCTTTGTCAGTCTGCTCATGGCCAGCGCCATGGCGTTCGGCAATCTGTACCTGCTGACCCTGGCCGGCTTTTGCACTTTGGTCGCCAGCCTGCTCGGCGGCCTGGTGTTCGGACTGGAGGTGCTGCCTTATGCCGGCACGCCCGCCGAGCTGACCTTTGTGGCGATTGCCGGCTTTGCCGCGTATGTCGGCCTGTCGGCGTTTTATATCCGCGAGCAGTCCAATGCCATGCTGCGCGTGAAGAACGAGATGCTGGAGCAACAGGAGCAAGCCATCCAGCTTTCCCGCAAACTGGTCAAATACCTGCCCACACAAGTGTGGGAATCCATCTTCTCCGGCCGCCGCGATGCCCGTCTGCAGAACCATCGCAAGAAGCTCAGCATCTTCTTTTCCGACATCAAGGACTTCACCGAAACCACGGATGAAATGTCGCCAGATGCACTGACCGAAATGCTGAACTACTACTTCGACCAGATGTCGAAAATCGCCCTGCGCTACGGCGGCACCATCGACAAGTTCATCGGCGATGCCATCCTGATTTTCTACGGCGACCCCACCACAAAAGGTGCCAAGGAAGATGCGCTCGCCTGCGTGTCGATGGCCATCGACATGCGTAAGCAACTGCAGGTGATGCGCCAGAAATGGCAGAGCATGGGCATCGAAAAGCCACTGCATGTGCGCATGGGCATTACCACCGGATATTGCCACGTCGGCAATTTCGGCTGCGAATCCCGCATGGACTACACCATCATCGGCCGTGACGCCAATCTGGCCTCGCGCCTGCAAAGCGTGGCTGAACCCGACGAAATCCTGATCTCCAACGACACCTACCTGCTGGTGCGCGACCGCATCATGTGCCGCGAAAAAGGCACGGTCCGCCTGCGCGGCATTGCCAATCCGGTGCAAGTCTGGGAAGTGGTGGATTTCCGTGCCGACATGGGCGCTGTCACCACTTGGATCGAGCATGAGCTTGACGGTTTTGCCATGCTGATGGACATCAACAAAGTGAAGAATTACGACAAGGACCGCATCGTGAAGGCACTTGAAGGCGCCGCGCAGAAGCTCAAGGACAAACGCATCGTCTGAACCGCTTGCCCACATCCCAGACATGAAAAAGCCGGCAAACAGTGCCGGCTTTTTCATGTCTGTGATGTAGGAAGAGCGATGTTAGCGAATCAATCACGCCCAAG
>JAUXNL010000215.1 GCA_030684415.1 Moraxellaceae bacterium
CATTTCACGGGAAAGATAAGGCTGGCCAGGGATTTCATTGAAGAGCTCAATGTTCCCACGGGGTATCAAAAACCCACCTCTTTCAGGACTGTTCTGGACATAACCTTGAAGGACGGGCATATTGTTGAAATTAAAGATCGCTCCGAAGAGATGGAAAAGGGGCGAGTCGCCCTCAAACAACGATATGAATCTGGCAGCGCTGAGCAATCGACTGACGAGACATTCAGCCTCTCCATGGATAGTGAATAGTCGACGCATTGTCGGGATTACATAAAAAGCAAGACAGGATTCGATGATGAGGATACAAAGGGTCACTTCTTTAACCTTGGCAGCATTGTCATGATCAAAGAAGCGACCCCCGATATTACTCACGTTAATGCTTTTTCGGTGAACATGCGTTGTGTTGATGGGTAATTGCAGGTGAGTATGTCAATTTCAGATCGGTGAGAGATGCTAAGTCCAATATGGAACACAACAGTGATTAGAATGAGGTGCGTGAGGTTTTGTTTTGCCTCAGTCGGAAATGGACTATGCAGCCGTCTGAGTTAATGGGTATCCGCATGCCCCGGACTGGGCGTTTCCCTCATATGCCTGCTGCCTCTTGATTCTGCGCTGTTCCCGGGCGGCTTCAAGCTTTTGATCCCGGTCTTTGAAAATCTCTTCGGCCTTGCCGTTCAGTTTGTCTGCTGGGGCGATGTAGCCGATAGCGCTGTGGAGCCGAACTGTGTTGTAGTGCTCGATGTACTCTGCCACAAGTCTCCTAGCTTCGTCAAGTGAAAGAGGCGTCTTCGGGCGGATGCATTCTCCTTTGAGCGTTTTATGGAACCGTTCCAGCTTACCGTTTGACTGTGGATAAAAGGGCGATGTCCGGACATGCGTCATGCCGGACAGCCGGATGAACTCTTTAAAGTCCTTGGCAAGAAACTGCGGGCCGTTGTCTGATATGATCCTGGGGCGCGCTTCCGGAAACTTCTCCTTTGCCTTTTGAAGAATGATCTCGATATCCGTCTCCTCCATCTTCTCCCGGATCTCCCAGTGGACGATAAAACGACTGCATCCGTCGAGAAAGCTGCACAGGTAGTAAAACGTGCCGCAGATGTTGATGTACGAAACGTCTACGTGCCAATGTTCATGGGGCTTAAGCGGCTGCACAAAGCCGGTGCCCTTTTTGCTGATTTTCTTGTTCCACCGCTCTAAAAGCCCTGCCTTTGAAAGAATACGCCATACGCTGGCTGGGCTGACTGCAACGACGTCTCGGTCGAGCATCATGAACGTGAGCCGCCGGTAGCCCTCCAAAGGGTTATCCACGCAGAACTTGATGATGGCTTCCCGTTCCCATTCCTCAAGCCAGAAATCACGAGGGATGGGGGCGTTATGCTCGTTGACCTTGCCGTATCGTTTGATCCAGGTGTAGAACTTGCTTTTGCGCACGGCAAGCCAGCCGATGAAATGCGTGATCGGGATATCGGCCTTATCGCTCCATTTCCGGACAAAGTCAACCAAGGCGTCTCGCGTATCATGGGGAACCCAGACGCCGGTTAAAGCTCCCCAAGTTCTTTTTTTAGCCGAACATGCTCCTCCATCAGCTCGGAGAGCACTTCGTGCTTTTTCAGAAGCTTCTGCTCAAGCTGCAGGATGCGCTTCTGCTCCTTGCGGTTGGAGCTGCGAGGGCCTCGGATAAATGCTGCCGCGGCATTCTCAAATAACTGCTTCTGCCAATCGTAGAAAACCTTGGGCTGAAGATGGTGTTCGTCGCACAGAGCGGATACCGCGACTCCTTCGGTCAAATGACGTTTGAGGATCAGAACCTTTTCCTCGGGTGAGTAGTTGTGACGTTTCTTTTTCATGGACTTTTCCTCCGTTCGAGTAGTTTAACTCAAATCGGCTAAAAGTCCAGTAAAGCCCGCTTTGGGAAAGACAAATCAGAGGGGAAGCGTTGACGACAATACGATCAATCCGCATCGCGCAGTTCTTCGGCTATCTCTTCCACAGTGGATTGAAATGGCAACACCTTGAACCGGGAAAGAGAAAATATGAATTCGGAGCGCGACAGACCGGCTATTTCCGCCGCCTTTTCCTGGGATATGATCGCCATCTCGTACCACTTGACAGCAGCGGCAAGACGCAATTCCATCGTGAACTCTTTCGGGTCTTTGTGCAGCGCCGAAAAAGCCCCTTCCGGCATATCAAGCTGCAATGCTATTGACA
>JAUXNL010000239.1 GCA_030684415.1 Moraxellaceae bacterium
CCGCCCCTTATCAATTTTAAGCGCCGCATTCGTGCTATTGATGTCTGCTCTGCCCGCGTCGGCACAGACAACTGTGGCGGCAATCCTTGCTGACATTCCACAAGGCACCTACCGCCTTACATTCACCGCAGACGCTGGTGCGCCTGATAATAATCCGCGCTCAACCGGAGACGTTGTCAATTTTATCCTTGCAGAAAACGGACGGCTTTGTACTGATGACCTGAGTCTGACAGGTGCCACGCTCAGGACTGCGCCTGATCTGGCTCTGGAATGGCGCAATGACCTGGCTAATTCGCGGTTTTATTTTCGGGTCACCGATAGCGATCCGGATCCTGATGTCGGAAGTTATGCCTTTCGGGATATCCAGTTTCGCAATACGGCATCAGCCTTGTTTGGAGTTTTCACGCTGACGACCTCTAGCAACTACAGCGCCACAACAGGCAATTGTGGCTCCAGCACAGATCCAACAAGCGCACAGATTGAGACTTTTTTTACTAGTGCAGAAACGGCCTACCCCTCACTGTTCCCTGCCGGGTCGTTCACGTTTACACAACAATCCGGCATTTATACTTACAGATATTACGACAGCACGTCTATTTATCTTGCGGTCAGCGGCGGTCAGGTTTACGCCCGCGGGGGCGGTTACGGAAGCGACTACAAATCCGTTGGCAGTTTCGAGAGTTTGAGGACAACCATTAGCAACATCATACGTCCGGCGTCAGTCGGAGGGTTTTTTGTTGGCACTTATCAAACAGAAATGACAGATACACAATCCTATTCTCCGATCCTGGATGGATCCAAAATTAGTTATGCTATTACCACTTCCGGGCAATTGTGCCTGAGCACTGGTTTAACTCTCAGCAATCCGGTACTGCTGAACAACAATACAGATGTTGCGGTCTGGAGAGATGACTCAACGGGCGTGAGTTACAGGCTTGATTTGACAATTGACGACGCTGCAGAGGGGCTCTTGGAAGTCTATAGCAACTCAGGGCTGCGCTTCGGACAGTTGTCGGGAGACCGAACCTCTCTGAGTGCGACATGCCAGCTCCTTATACATCCTGATTCGCTGATCATGGATCAGATAGAGCGGCTGTTTGGTCTGGCGGAGCAACTCTATCCGGAATACGTAACCTTTGGCCCTACCGTGAGCACCCAACGCACAGCCGAATATACCTATCGCCACTATCCTGTCACCAACGTTTTTATTGCAGTGCGCAATGGCATCGTCTACTCGGGCAGCGGCATGCCGAATTTTGCCGATACGAGGCTGGGCACATTGAATGAGGTTTTTACCATGCTGGGCGAGTCCACTCGTGACTTTGTTCCGGCATCCACGTTGACTGGCACTTATGACGTACTGGTGTCAGGCGCCAACCCATTCTTCAGCTTTCCAAACAACACACGCATCAGACTGGTGATTGCCGCCAATGGGGCATTGTGTATTGACAACATAACCTTGACTAACCCGATAGCACTCCGGGCGTCGCCTGAGAAAGTCAGCTGGACCAACATCCAGGCCGGAATTCATGCGTCAATGACCACCAGTGATACCGCAGGCCCTATCACCATGATGCTGACATCAACGCGCGGGGAAAATCTGGCGGCGCTGCAAGGCGAAAGAGTCAATCTGCTTGCGGCTTGCCCCCAGCCGATGCTCAGCACACAGGATCTGGAGGTTATAAACGATCTGCTTTTTCTGGCCGAACGCCAATACCCGGAACTTTTGAACACCAGCGCCGGCATTAATACCCGCTCAACCACTGGCTCTGTCAGCCGGTACTACCCCGTAACCGGGCTGACCGTTAGCGTTTTTCAGAATGAGGTTTATATCCGCGGGGGCGATTTTGGGGTCACGGACTTTTACATAGGCGCCATCGGTCCGACCATCAATCAGCTGCGGACCGAGGTAAATCAGCAGAATGCAGCGGCTCCCTATTTGGTCCAGATCTCTGGCAATGCGACCGTGGCAATTGCCGGCATGGCAGCTGTTAACAGAAGAATAGCCATCTCAAAAACGAACTCTTACAGCGCAGCTGAGCTAACCGATGAGGCATTAAGAACGCTGGCTGCAAACTTACTTTCGGGTGAGATTCAATCGCCGGATAGCGTCGTAATCCACAATACAGTACGCAATGCTGGCCGCCTGAGCTTCTCTGCTCAATTATCAAAAACAACAGTTGTTGGTAGCAGCACCACCCGGCGCAACATCAGTGCCAACTTTGTTTTGCAGGCTCAATAGACTTGAGCCAGGTGCCAGAAGCAACTGTTTCACATTGAATTCTTCCCCATTTCAACCCGGGCGAACACCA
>JAUXNL010000244.1 GCA_030684415.1 Moraxellaceae bacterium
TCCCGATGAAAGTGGCGGTCACCGCTTCTTGAGTCCTGCGACAAGCACAGCTCAAGCGTCCGCCGCTTTTTGAGGCCACGCATGCAGCGCGCAAAAGCGCTGCTTTTCAGCGGCGCTGAGTTGTTTCACGGCATATTCCGCCCGACTGGCAGCCGCACGATCGGGGTGAGACACCACCGCCCGTATCCGCTTTGGCGGATGAGAGCGTGTGTAGCGGGCACCCTTGCCGGCGAGATGGACGGCAAAGCGCTTTTCCACATCGACGGTAATGCCCGTGTACAGACTCCCGTCACGGCACTCCAGCACATAAAGAAACCAGGGGCGCGCCGTGCTCATGCCAAGGCCGTTCCTGATGGAGCCGCTTCCGGCTCGGCGGAGCCTATCAGCCACCAGGTTTGCATGACGCCTTTGCCCTTCACGTCGATGCCTCCACGTGCTTCCAGCCGGAAGCGATGCGCAATCCGCGACTGCGTATCAGCCGTAATCTGGATACGGCCAGGCTCGCCCTGAGACTCCATCCGACTCGCCGTGTTCACGGTATCGCCCCATACGTCGTAGCTGAAACGGACGGTGCCAATTACGCCCGCAATCACCGGGCCACTGTGAATGCCGGCACGCAAATTGAGCGGGATACCACTGACCTTCTGGAAATCACGCACCTCGTCCATGAACGCCAGTGCCAGTGTTGCCAAGCGTTCGGCATGATCGTCACAGGCATCGGGCGCGCCGGCAATCACCATGTAGGCATCGCCGATGGTTTTGATTTTTTCAGCGCCAACGGCGGCAACGCAACGGTCAAAGCGCGAAAAAACCTGCTCCAGCATGCGCACGACTGCATCGGGTGTTTGGCCAGAAGCCCACGGCGTAAAACCGGCGATATCGGCAAACAGCACGCTGACTTCAGGATGATGATCCGCAATCATGCCGTCACGGGCCTGCAATTGCGTGGCAATGCGGTGCGGCAGAATGACATGCAGCAATCGCTCGGAACGATCTTTCTCGGCCATCAGCCCCGCTTCACTGCGCAACACCTCACGGTCAAAAACGCCCAACACCAGCACCAGCGCAACAAAGGCCAGCACGCTGTTGGCAACACGCGCAAACGCTAACAGCCACGGCGGCACCGAGGAAAAATCCACCATTGAGCGATCGCCCAAGGCAAAGCCGCCCAATAAAATCAGCAGGGCGACGACAATGAAGATGACACGCAAGTTTTTTTCATGCGGCGCAAACAGGACACGCGCCAACGCCGCCACCACTATGGCGTAAACCGCCACCCCCAACACCGGCCCGGTCAGCCAGACCAGCAAGGCCAGTTGCGTTGTCAGCGTCGTCATCAGCCACATGCGTGCGGCGCGATCAGCGCCCAGCGACGCCGCCCACATACCGCAACCGTAAGCCAGCATGCCGGCCAGATTGAGCATGATGACATCGTGCGTTGCCGCCGGCGCCACCAGTGCAGAGAGCAGGACATACGGCGCCGTGAGCACCAGTGCAGCGCCCAGCGCATAACGCGCCAAACGGGCGCGGCGCTGCTGATCATGAGGCGATGAAGCCGGAGAAGGGGCGAAAAGATCAAGCCAGAACGCTTTGTCAGGCCGGGGAAAATAACGGCGCCAGCCTTGTGCATCCGCCTCGTTTTTCATTGTGTTGTGCTTCCGCTGCGAAGGGCCCTGCCATGCTAACCCGGATCACTCCCGGGCTTGCAGCCAAGCCACAGCGCCTTGTCCGGCCGCACGGCCGCTCGCGAAACAGGCCGTCAGCAAATAGCCGCCGGTGGGAGCCTCCCAGTCCAGCATTTCGCCCGCACAGAACACACCGGGCAGTGCCTGGACCATCAGTCCGGCATCCAGCGCCTCGAAGCGCACGCCACCGGCGCTGCTGATGGCCTCGTCAAGCGGACGCGTCGCCACCAGGGTCACCGGCAAATGCTTGATGGCACGCGCCAGTGTCTCCGGTGCCGCCAGCGCGTCCGGTGCGCACTCGTGCAGCAACGCTGTTTTCACGCCGTCGATGCCGGCACGCTTGCGCAGATGTGAGGCCAGCGAAACCTTTTGCCGCGGTAGCGCTAGCGCAGCGGCCAGCGCGGCTTCCGTGCGGCCGGGTGCCAGATCCAGCACCACGTGTACAGCGCCTTGCGCGAGCAAGGTATCGCGCAAGGGCGCCGAGAGTGCATAGACCAGACTGCCTTCAATGCCCTGCGCCGTGAGCACCGCCTCACCCTCGCGTGTCTGCACATGGCCTTGCGCATCCGTGAAGGACAGCCGAACCGGCTTCAGCGGAGCGCCGGCAAACCGCTCGACCAGAAAAGGACTCCAGCCCGCCACCTCGAAACCACAATTGGCCGGGCGTAAAGGCGCAACATCCACGCCCTGCCCGGCTAGCCAAGGCGCCCAAGCGCCATCTGAACCCAGCCGCCCCCAACTCGCACCGCCCATGGCCAGCACCACCGCGTCAGCGGCGTAGTCCTGCACACCGGCGGGGGTGTGAAATCGCAGGGCACCCTCTTCGCCCCAGCCTTCAAAACGGTGACGGGTATGGAAGCGGACACCATGCTCACGCAGACGGTGTAGCCAGGCACGCAACAACGGCGCCGCTTTCATTTCCGCCGGAAAAACGCGCTGCGACGAACCGACAAACGTTGTAATGCCAAGCCCATGCACCCACTCCCGCAGTGCATCAGCACCAAAGGCCGCCAACAAGGGCCGCAACACGGGCTCACGCTCCCGATAACGTGCCATAAAAGGCTCGAAGGGCTCGGCATGCGTGATGTTCAAGCCGCCAATACCGGCCAGCAAAAATTTGCGTCCTACGGACGGCATGGCATCAAACACATCCGCTGCAATACCCGCAGCGGCCAGTGTTTCCGCCGCCATCAGGCCGGCGGGGCCGCCGCCCACAATCGCTACACGGCAGCGCATCAGTGCAGGGTTTGCGCTCATCGCGATTCACCAGAACCTTGGGCGTAGGAAAAAAAACAAGGCCGCAAAAGCGGCCTTGTCGGAAGCGGACACCTACCCTTCACTGCATGCGCCTGAAGGGCAGTTTGCAACACGCGCTCAGACGGCGCGCTTGGCCTTGAGCACCAGACGCGAACGGTGCAACACCGGCTCGGTGTAGCCCGAAGGCTGTTTACAGCCCTCGAAAATCAGCTCGCAGGCGGCTTTGAAGGCAATGCCGTCGTAAGCCGGTGCCATCGGCGTGTACAACGGATCATTCGCGTTTTGCTTGTCGACGATCACCGCCATGCGCTTGAGCACGTCCATCACCTGCGCTTCGCTGACCACGCCATGACGCAGCCAGTTGGCGATGTGCTGACTGGAAATGCGCAGCGTGGCGCGATCTTCCATCAGGCCGACGTTGTTGATGTCGGGCACCTTGGAGCAGCCAACGCCCAAGTCCACCCAGCGCACCACATAACCAAGAATGCCCTGGCAGTTGTTTTCCAGCTCGGCCAGCTTCTCAGCGTCTGTCCACGAAGGATTGGTAGCCAGCGGCGGATTGAGGATGGTGTCCACCGGATCGGTAGCGGCCGATTTCAGTTCATCCTGCCGCGCCTTCACGTTCACCTTGTGATAGTGCAGCGCATGCAGGGCGGCACCCGTCGGGCTCGGCACCCAGGCGCAGGTGGCACCGGCATTCGGATGGGCCTGTTTCGTGGCCAGCATTTCCTTCATTTCATCGGGCTTGGGCCACATGCCCTTGCCGATCTGGGCACGCCCCTGCAGACCACAGGCCAAGCCAATGGCCACGTTGCGGCGCTCGTAGGCGGCAATCCATTCCTGCTTCTTCACATCGTCCTTGCGCACCACGGGGCCGGCTTCCATCGACGTGTGGATTTCGTCACCGGTGCGATCCATAAAGCCGGTGTTGATGAAAATGGTGCGCTCGGCAGCGGCACGGATGCACTCTTTCAGGTTGACCGACGTGCGACGTTCTTCGTCCATGATGCCGATTTTCAGCGTGTTGGCCGGCAGACCCACCGCCTTTTCGGCAGCAGCAAACAGCTCAACAGCAAATGCCACTTCTTCCGGGCCATGCATCTTGGGCTTCACGATATAGGTAGAGCCGGCACGTGAATTGACGAGCGCTGCTTTTTCAGTCCGCACGCGCTTGGTGATGAGCGCCGTGATCAGTGCATCCATGATGCCTTCGAACACTTCTTCGCCCTTCACCAACACGGCGGGGTTAGTCATCAGATGGCCGACGTTGCGCAGCAGCATCATCGAACGGCCATGTAGCGTGAACTCCTGGCCCTGCGGATTGATGTACACGCGGTCCGGGTTCATGCGGCGGGTCAGTGTTTTGCCGCCTTTCTCGAAGCTTTCTTCCAGCGTGCCGGTCATCAGGCCGAGCCAGTTGCGGTAGCCCTCGACTTTTTCTTCGGCATCAACGGCGGCGACGGAATCTTCCAGATCCTGAATGGTGGTGACCGCCGCCTCCACCAAGAGGTCCTTCACATGGGCCAGGTCGTCGCGGCCAACCTGATGCGCGGCATCCACCTGGATTTCGACATGCAGGCCATTGTTCTTCAGCAGCACGCCTGTTGGCGCCGCGGCATCACCGATATAGCCGACAAATTGTGCCGGCGTGGCCAGCCCGACTTTCTCGCCGCTCTTCAGCGTAACCACGAGGGCGCCGCCCTCCACCGCATACAACGTGGAGTCGACATGCGAGCCGGCAGCCAGCGGGAACGTTTCGTTCAAAAAGTTGCGCGCGAAGGCGATGACCTTGGCACCGCGCACCGGGTTGTAACCCTTGCCCTTTTCTGCGCCACCGTCTTCGGAAATCACGTCGAAGCCGTACAGCGCGTCGTACAGCGAGCCCCAGCGTGCGTTGGCCGCATTCAGTGCATAGCGCGCATTGCGCACCGGCACCACCAGTTGCGGGCCCGCCAGCGTGGCGATTTCTTCATCCACGTTTTCAGTGCTGATGGAAAACGCCGGGCCTTCTGGCACCAGATAGCCGATCTCGGTCAGGAACGCCTTGTACTGAGCGCGGTCGAAGCCGGGATTGGCACGGTGCCAGGCATCAATCTTCGCTTGCAGATCATCGCGCTTGGCCAGCAGGGCACGGTTCTTCGGGGTCAGTTCGGCGACAACATTGGCGAAAGCGGTCCAGAATGCGGCGGGTTCGACACCGCTGCCCGGAGCAATTTCCGTGGCCACCAGATCATGGAGTTCCTTGGCGATTTGCAGGTCGCCGTGCGGGATGCGTTCGGTCATGTCGTTAGCCTCATCATGGTCGCCCGACGCGGATATCGGGCTGCGCTGCGCGGAACGGGCCCACTGCAAAACAGCGAAGGCCCGCAAAGAAAGGCGGGTATTCTAGCGGATTCCGTTTGCCTTCGCATGGGGACGGTGGCGGCTTAAGAGTCCGGTGGGTCACATCGGTTTTCAGCCCACCACACCTGGATTGGCCATCGACTTGAGGCCAGCCGCCGACAAGCACGGCTGAATCGCTCATCGGGCTTGATAGGGCAGGCAATTGCACAGAGTGAATTCGCGGTGCCTCCCTGCGAGATATAGAAGAAGCAGACCGCCAAGAAAGCCCAGAATGACCGGACTATTACCGAAGCGTCCCCGAGGAGTCATTCTTACGAGACGCGCCAAGACGCCGAGCCGTCCAACCGATACGGTTCCGACGGTTATCCCGAAGCGCCCTGTCCGCTTGCTGAAAACACCCATCGCTGCACTTAACTTGCCCGTCAGCAGGCTCCGGACGAACAGAAGGTGTAAAGCGCCCGTTCATGCTGAGCCCTTCGGCAAGCTCAGGAGAGGCTTGTCGAAGCATGATCGGCATTCTCAGCAAGTGGCTAATCGCGATCCAAAGGCCGCAACGCTGGCGCCAAAGGACGCTCCGGCAATGCCGCCTGCGTCGCTTCGTCTTTCTCGACAATCTGGCGCGCCGTAAACAGGATGAGCTGACGCAGCCAAC
>JAUXNL010000251.1 GCA_030684415.1 Moraxellaceae bacterium
ACGCCACAGTAGCCGATATCGGCCGTATAGCCCTTCTGTGAGGGCGCGCAGTCGAGAATGAACGGCATGTCTTCTTCCAGACGACGGTTGCCGGGGTAGAACGCCGGGTTGTAGCCCTTGAGCTGCTTGAGCGCGATCAGGCCACGAAAGGCCGTGCGGTCGCCGAACCAGGCAAAAGGCTGGTGGAACCAGTCGTCTACACCGTGATCGAGCAGCCAGGTCTTCATCAGAGCGGCCGCCTGCCTTTCGGTGATGCCGGGGCGCAGTTCGGCGCCAATGGTTTCGGCGCAGTCATAGGCCAGACGCTGGATGCGGCGGAAGCCTTCAAGGTCGGCGGCGGATGGGGCCTGATGGAGGGGCATGACAGGGCTCTTTATCTGAGGATGTCGTTGCAGGTTAAGGCGGACACCACGCCGGCGTAATGGCAGAATGGGAAGCAATTTGACATTTGGGGACAGCAAAAGGCATGGCGGCACATTGGGACTTCCCGCGCAACATCGCCAGTCTGCGCATCCTGGCTGGGCTGGGCCGTGAGCATGGCTTGAGCGATGCGGCCTGCCTCGCGGACACCGGGCTGGACGCGGCTGAGCTGCTGGTACCGGATCGCATGGTGGAGGCGGCGCAGGAGTTGCAGGTCATCCGCAACCTGATCCGCCATCTTGGCCGTGAGCGGCCGCTGGGGCTTGAAGCGGGCATGCGTTATCACCCCACTACCTTCGGCATCTGGGGCTTTGCCTTGCAGAGCAGCCCGACAGCGCGTGACGCGGTGGAAGTCGGCATTCGCTATGTGCGCCTGACCTCGGCGTTCTGCAATCCGCGCATTGTCGAGGCCGGTAGCGAGGCCATGCTCATTACCGACGATCATGACCTGCCGGAAGACGTGCGCGAGTTTCTGGTCGAGCGCGACGGCGCCATGATCCTCAGCCTGCAACGCGATGTATTGCCGATGCGTCTGCCCCTGACCCGGCTGGACCTGCGTCAGCCTGCGCCGCCGTATGCCGCACACTTCGAGGCGCTGTTCGGGATTCCCGCGCGTTTCGGTCAGCCCCACAACGCGATAGGCATCAACTCTGCCCTCGGCGACATGCGTTTACCGCAGGGCGACTTTTCCGCCTTCCGCCTGATGGAGGCAGAGTGCCAGCGCCTGCTCGAAAGCCGGCAACTGCGCACGGGACTGGCGGGGCGATTGCGCGATGCCTTGTTGCGTCAGTCGCGGCAGATGCCGGGCATGAACGAGATGGCGCAAGAAGAGGGCATTACCGCGCGCACCTTGCGTCGCCGCTTGGCCAGCGAGGGCACGGATTATGAAACGCTGGTCAGCGAAGTGCGCCGCCTGCTCGCCGAAGAACTGCTGAAAACCACTGACCTGTCCATCGAGGACATTGCCGAGCGTCTCGGCTACTCCGAGCAATCCTGTTTTACCCGCGCCTTCCGGCGCTGGAGCGGCCAGTCGCCACGGCAATACCGGGCGGCACATTCACATCCTGCACCGCCGCCGGCTCATGCCGTGGCGCTGCCGGCGCGCGCTGTCGAGTCTCGCCCCACAGAAAACCCCGATGCCGGAAAAAGCCGCAACAAACTACGCACCCCCCTTACACGGAGCCCGTCATGATCATTCCCCCGCAAGGGCTGCAAGCGGACACACTGGTGCGTCTGCTGGAAGACTTTGTCACCCGCGATGGCACCGACAACGGCGACGACATGCCGCTGGCCGAGCGTGTCGCACGAGTGCGCCATGCGCTGGACAAAGGTGAGGCGGTGATTGTGTTCGACCCGCTCAGTGAGCAATGCCGGCTGATGCTCAAAAGCGAGGTGCCGAAGGAGTTGCTGGAGTCTTGAGCGGGGCGGATTGAATCTGCGTTCACCCTCGTGCGTTGAGGGGCCCGCAAATCTTCAGCACTTCCTCCACCCGCGCCCGCGCGGTGGCCGGCGTTGAATTACGCTGTGTGTGCGGCGCCGCTGCGATGAAGCGCCCAGGCGCCTGCGCCGCACACGCCCATCACCACCGCCAGCGGTAATGCACTGCCGTCATGCCACAGACTCATGCTGGCGCCCGCCAGGGTGGCCATCACGAATTGCAGCGCGCCCATCAGGGCCGACGCGGTGCCAGCCTTGCTACCCTGCGTTGCCAATGCCGCCGCGCTGGCATTCGGCGAAATGAAACCAAGACTGCTGATGTAAACAAACAGTCCGGCTAGCAGCAGCGGTAGCGCGAGCACGTCGGCCAGCGCGAGCAAGGCAAGACTGGCGCCCGCCAGCGCCGCCGCCAGCACGCCACGCTGCAGTAGCACCGTCATGTCGAGGCGACGCAGCAGGCGTGCATTCAATTGCGAGGCGGCGATCAGCCCGAGCGCATTGCTGCCGAAAAACCAGCCGTAATGTTGTGGGCTGATGCCATGTAATTGCATCAGCACATGTGGCGATCCCGCGATGTAGGCAAACATGCCGGTAAAGGCGAGGCTGCTGGTGAGCGTGTAGCGCATGAACGATTTGTCGGCAAAGAGCGCCGCGTAATCGCGCAGCACCAGCCCTAAGCGCAACGGATGCGTCTTTTTCGAGGTGTCGTGGCTTTCCTGCAATTGCCGCCAGACCAGTACCAGGCAAAGTGCACCGAAGCCGGCGAGCAGCACGAACAGCGTGCGCCAGCCGGTCCAGGTCACCACCGCACCACCGAGCAACGGCGCCAGTATCGGCGCCAACCCCATCACCAGAATCAGCATCGAGAACGCACGCGCCGCCTCCGCCGGCGTGCAGCGGTCGCGCACCACGGCGCGGGCAATCACCATGCCGGCGCAGCCGCCAAGGCCTTGCACAAAGCGCCAACCGATCAGTGCCTCGATGCTGCCGGCCATGGCGGCGCCGAATGAGGCGACGACAAAAAGCGCAAGCCCGACATACAGCGGCGGCTTGCGCCCGAAGCGGTCGCTGACCGGGCCGTAAAAAAGCTGGCCGAGCGCGAGCCCGGTGAAGAAGCTGGCGAGCGTGAGCTCAACCGCACCGGTAGCGCGAAATTCAGCCGCAATGGCCGGAAACGCGGGCAGGTACAGGTCGATGGAGAGCGGGCCGACGGCGGTCAGTGCGCCCATCAGCACAATCCAGCCGGGCAGGGTACGCATGGCCATGAGAGTTCCTTGCAGGTGACCCGCGACTATACGGTGGCGCGTGTTTTAAACAGAAGGATTTGCGGTGGCCCGACAGAGATCCCTCTTCCATGAGGTTGGGGCGAGCGGAATGTTCCGTGCGGATGGGTAGAAGCGCCTTTGGTGCAGAATCCTTCACCCTGGTTGTCTTGCCCCAGCATCGGGAGCGCCTTGGAGAAGGATTCGGGAATGCCATCACACATGGCCATCACACATGGCTATCCCTTTGGCATGTTGATGCATGACCGGGGACTCAATTGTCGGCTCATGCCGGTAGCTGAGCAGACTAACCTGCGTGCTGAAAAAGCCCGTCCCGGCATTTTTCTGCCCGCGATTCCGGCGCACGTCCGGAATCGCTCCACGCTGAATCCATCCCGGTTGCATGATTGATTCGCGGCCCGTCCCTCCCTGGAGGCAAAAAGGTTGTCGTGGTAGTCGCATCCGTTTGCGCAGGGCGGTTACTGGTCGCCTTGGCCGTTGCCGGGAATACGCGTGCCGGATGGTCAAAGACGCACGCGGTAAACCTCGGACAGCGGGATGCGGCCACTGCGCGCTGCTTTCAGCGCATTCTGTGTCAGTGGTGTCATGCCGCCGGCAATCGCCTGCTGCTCGATGACGGCTGCCGACACGTTCTGCCCGATCCACTGGCGTAGCTCGGGCGTGACTTCCAGC
>JAUXNL010000255.1 GCA_030684415.1 Moraxellaceae bacterium
TGGTAGTAGCGGTCGAAGCCCGAGACCATCAGCAACTGCTTGAAGAGTTGGGGTGACTGCGGCAGCGCGAAGAACGAACCCGGCTGCGTGCGCGAGGGCACAAGATAGTCGCGCGCACCTTCCGGCGTGGCACGGGTGAGGATGGGGGTTTCCACATCCAGAAAGCCATTGTTGTCGAGATAGGTACGAATCTTCGATGTGACCTTCGAGCGGAAGCGCATGCGCTCGAGCATTTCCGGACGGCGCATGTCGAGAAAGCGGTACTTCAGGCGGACTTCTTCGCCCACGTTCGAGAAATCATCGTTGAGCGGGAAGGGTGGCGTTTCGGACTCGGCCAGAATCGTGATTTCCTTGCCGAGTACCTCGATCATGCCGGAGGGCATGTTGGGATTTTCGGTGCCCTGATAACGGCGGCGGACGCGGCCCGTAATGGTCAGCACATATTCGGAACGGGATTTGTCGGCGAGAGCAAAGGCCTCAGGGGTGTCCGGATCAATGACCACCTGCACCAGGCCATCACGGTCGCGCATGTCGAGAAAAATGACGCCACCATGATCGCGGCGGCGATGTACCCAGCCGGCAAGCGTGATGGTCTGGTCGATATGTTGTTCGTTGAGTTCGCCACAGTAGTGGGTGCGCATCATGGTGTTTCAGCCCCGAATCATCCGGCTGCCGGGGTTCCCCGGCAGTCTCCAAAGGGGGCCGATTATACGCACAGCGTGGCGCGAACGGCAGCCGGGGTGAGCGCCTGCGGCAGGGGCTCGCAGGCCGTGTGCAAAGCCCTTCGTGGCGCAGCAGTTGCGTCTTTGCGCCGGGAAAGTGCCGGAGCGGATGGTTTTTCGAGAAAAACCCCTTGAATACAAGGTTTTTGCGCCTCTTCTCTATTGCTGGCCATGGGTAAATCCCCTATATATCTGAGCCAGTTCGCAGGAATAAGCAGTTCTTGCCGGCGAACACGGTGTTTTGCCTTTTGCCTTCGGCAAAACACTTGACCCGGAATATCTACCGACAGGAAGACCATAATGGCCATAGCCAAAAAGACGACTGCCAAAGCCGCTCCGAAGAAACCTGCTGCCAAACCCGCTGCAAAAGCCCCTGCCAAACCTGCTGCTGCCAAGCCCGCCGCCAAGGCACCGGCCAAACCCGCTGCAAAGCCTGCTGTTAAAGCCGCCGCAAAACCTGCTGCCAAGCCCGCTGCAAAAGCTCCCACCAAGCCGGCCGCTGCCAAGCCTGCTGTTCGCAAGCCGGGTGCTGCCGTGGCTACTGCCCTGAGCAAAACGCAAATGCTGGCTGAGCTGGCCGAGATCACCACGCTGACCAAGAAGCAGGTCTCCACTGTGCTTGATGAGCTGGGTCTGCTGATTGAGCGCCATGTGAAGAAGAATGCGGTTGGTCACTTCACGCTGCCCGGCCTGTTCAAGATTCAGGTTGTGCGCAAGCCGGCCACCAAGGCACGCAAGGGCATCAACCCGTTCACCGGTGAAGAAACCACCTTCAAGGCCAAGCCAGCGCGCAACACCATCAAGGTGCGCCCGCTGAAGAAGCTGAAGGATTTCGCTGCCTGATCAAAGGCGCGTAAGCGGTAAAAGAAAACGGCCGGTTGATACCGGCCGTTTTCTTTTGTGCGGGTGTTGCAGCCGCGCCAGGGCGGTAAAATCCTGTCTGGTCAAGCGCGTGACGTGCCCGCTTTACAGCCTCGTGGCGATGACGTATATAGCCGCCCAAGGAGTACAAATACCGTCATCGCATTATCGGTTCCGGGGTTCTCATGGCCACTGCAAAAACAGAAGAGTTTGAACTGGAAGATGCTTTCGAAGAGGGCGCGGAAGTCGAGAATGACGAAGCCGCCAAAGCGGCCGCCGTTAAAAACTCGCTGACGCGCCGCCGTGTGATTGATGACCTGCTCGAAGAGCGTCGCCTCAGCCGTCGCTTGCGCGATTACGACTTCGATCTCGACGACGAAAAGTGATGCCGGTTCTGGTGTGCTGCCGCCCTCCTGCGGCAAGCGGTCGTATCCCCGCGCCGTGATGAATTGCCCCCCTCTCTCTTGCACTGCATAATCGCCGGCCATGCCGCCGTACCGCAGGCGCTTTATTTACCCCACGGAAACAGGACACTCCTCATGGCTATCGAACTGCCCGCCCTCCCATATGAAAAGACCGCGCTGGAGCCGGTTATCAGCGCTGAAACGCTGGATTTCCACCACGGCAAACACCACAACGCTTATGTGGTCAACCTGAACAACCTGATCAAGGACACCGATCTGGCCGACAAGGGCCTGGAAGACATCATCAAGGCCGTGGCTGGTGATGCCAGCAAGGCTGGCGTGTTCAACAACGCCGCCCAGATCTGGAACCACACCTTCTACTGGAACAGCATGAAGCCGAATGGTGGTGGCAAGCCTACTGGTGCCATTGCCGCGAAGATTGATGCCGACCTCGGTGGCTATGACAAATTTGTCGAGCTGTTCAAAGCGGCGGCCACCACCCAGTTCGGTTCCGGCTGGGCCTGGCTCGTGCTGAACAAGGACGGCAAGCTCGAAGTCACCAAGACGCCGAATGCCGACCTGCCCATGGCGCATGGCCAGAAAGCCCTGCTGACCATCGACGTGTGGGAACACGCTTACTACATCGATTTCCGCAACCGTCGCCCTGATTACATCACCACCTTCCTCGACAAGCTGGTGAACTGGGATTTCGTCAACGCCAAT
>JAUXNL010000260.1 GCA_030684415.1 Moraxellaceae bacterium
TTCGGATTGCCGGTGGTGCCGGAGGTGTAGCAGAGCGAAGCGGCGCTGCGCTCATCAAATTCGGGCCAGGCAAAAGTGCTGCTTTCGGCAGCGATCAGCTCTTCATAACAAACGAGATCGTCACGGCCGGCGGGCATGGCGGCGCGAGGTGCCAGCACCACTACTTTCTCTACGGACTTCAGATGCGCACGCACGGCATCAATTAACGGCAGGAAAGTCAGGTCGGTAAAAATGAAGCGGTCCTCGGCGTGATTGGCAATCCAGCCGATCTGTTCTGGAAACAGGCGTGGGTTGATGGTGTGCATCACCGCTCCCATGCCCGACACGGCGAAGTACATTTCCAGGTGGCGGTTGGTATTCCAGGCGAGCGAGGCGATACGGTCACCCGTCTTTACGCCGAGCCGTGTCAGCGCGTTGGCCAGCTGTGCGCTGCGGGCGGCGGCTTCACCCCAAGTGTAGCGGTGCACACCGCCTTCTACGCTGCGACTGACAATTTCGGCTCGTGGGTGATTCACCACGGCAAATTCAAGCAAGGAAGAAATGAGCAAGGGGCGGTCCATCATCAGGCCATGCATGGGCGATATCCTCCATTTGCCGGCTGGCAGCCGGTCTTGTTGCAGTGAAAAGTGCGCCACAACGGGCGGCACAGTGGGGTGGCGATGCGCCGGGCCGGCCATCATAACGGCAGCTAGCGCCGACTGAGAAGGTCTACAATCTGGCCTGAAATGACCGGCTGACGGCGTACTGCCGCCGACTCAGGCGGCAGTACGCAAGACAATGCTGGTGGGGAAAACGCAGGTAAAGGTCGAGCCTTTGCCCAGTGATGACTGGATATCAAGCCGGCCTTTATGTTGCAGCAGCACATGCTTGACGATGGCCAGGCCAAGGCCGGTGCCGCCGGTGGCGGTGGAGCGGCCGGCATCAGCGCGATAAAAGCGTTCTGTCAGGCGCGGAATGTGGCGGGCATCAATACCGATGCCATCATCTTGAACCGACAGATATGCGTACCGTGCATCGGCGTACCAGCGGATGCGGATGCGACCATGCGCCGGTGTGTACTTCACGGCATTGGTCACCAGATTTGAAAAAGCACTACGTAGCTCGCTTTCCACCCCGACCAGACGGATGCTGTCGTCGCACTCGATGGTGATGTCCTGATTTTTTTCCATGCCAAACGCCACCGCTTCATTGCGCAACTGCCCGAGCAGTGCCGCAATATTGATGGCTCGCGGTTCTTCGCGCACCGAGTCGTTTTCAAGACGAGAGAGCAGCAGCAGATCATTGACCAGATTGGTCATACGGCCGGCCTGCGCATCCATTTGCTGCAGGGCGCGTTTCCAGCGCGGGCCGAGAGCCTCTTCATTGGCCAGCAGGGTTTCAAGATAGCCCGACAGCACGGTCAGCGGCGTGCGCAGCTCGTGCGAAACATTGGCGACAAAATCCTTGCGCATCTGCTCAAGGTTATGAAGGCGCGTCACATCATCCACCACCATCAGGCGGTCATTGCTGCCAAAGCGCGTAATTTCGAATTGCAAATGCTGGCCTGGTTGGATTTCCGACGGCATGTTGAAAGGCTCTTCATAAGGCCCTTGCTCGAAGTAACGGATGAATGCCGGTTGGCGAATGAAGTTGGTCAGCGGATGCCCGAAGTCGCTGGGCGACTTCAGGCCAAGCAAGCGTTCTGCCGCCGGATTCCACCACTCGATGTTGCCATTGCCATCAATCAGCACAATCG
>JAUXNL010000281.1 GCA_030684415.1 Moraxellaceae bacterium
TGCCGGCCGAACACGAGGCGATGAAGGCCGCCGCCACCCAGATGACCGTCATGGGACGGCCTGACTAAGGGGCTGATTGGCGGGGCCGCGGCCCCGCCAAGGCCTGCGCGCCCATGCCCCTTCATGCCGACCTGAGCTGGCTGGTCGCCGCTGTTCTGCTTGGCCCGTTCGTCGGCAGCTTTCTGGGCCTGATGAGCCTCCGCCTGCCGGAGGGTCGCCCCGTAGCGCTCGCCCGATCGGCCTGCCCATCCTGTGGTCGCCCCCTGGGACCGCTGGACCTCGTGCCGATCCTCTCATTCGTCCTTCTGCGCGGGCGGTGCCGCACGTGTGCGGCGCCCATACCCCGGCGCTATCTGGCCCTTGAGGCTGCCTGTGCGGGGCTGGCCCTGTGGTCGATGCTCGTTCACCCCTCGGCCCAGGGCTTCCTCGGCGCCCTGCTCGCCTGGCAGTTGCTGCTGTTGGCCCTTCTAGACGCAGAGCACTTCTGGTTGCCGCGCATGCTGACCCTGCCGCTGATCGTCTCGGGCCTGGCAGTGGCGGCCGCCCAGGGGACGCTGGTCGAACATGCGCTGGGGGCTGCGATTGGCTTTGCGGGCCTCAGCCTGCTGGCCTTCGCCTACCGACAGCTGCGGGGCCGCGAGGGCCTGGGCGGCGGCGACGCCTACCTCCTGGCCGGCGGCGGAGCATGGTGCGGCGCCCTGGCCCTGCCGAGCATCCTGCTGATCGGCGCGCTCGCTGGGCTCGCCTTCGTACTGGTCCAGCGCTGGCGCGGCCACCCCATCGGCGGAGACCAGCCCGTGCCCTTCGGGGTTTTCCTGGCCGTCGGCGTCTGGCTGACCTGGCTCTATGGCCCCCTGGGTCTCAGCTGACGCCGAGTTGACCGGCGAAGGTCGTCTCGTAGCCCTCAAGGGTCCGTCGATAGCCGACAGCGGCCAGGGCCGCCTCCACTTCCGGACGGGTCGTCCTGAGAATCAACTGAGCCTGGTAGGCGCCCGCGGGGCTGATCCGCAGGTCGACGTCCACATCGACCCCCTCGGCCTGCCCGCGCAGGGGGACGAGCAGATCGGCGCCTGAGCAGGCGGGTGTTCCGGCCAGGAGCAGCCCGGCAAGCTCTATCCCTGCCAGTCTGAGCTGGTTGAGCAGGACCTCGCCCGCAGCGCGCTGGCACTCCCCGCCACGCAGGTCGAGGTCGAAGCCTCGGAGGCCGAGCTGACCCTCCAGCCCAGCGCTGGGGGCCAGGACGGCCAGGGGGACGACGGCGTCCATATCCAGAAGCTCGATGCGGCGTGGTCCCAGTCGGGCCGTGCCTTGGGCCACCCCACCCTGAAACGCGAGCCGGACCCGGCCGGAAATCA
>JAUXNL010000297.1 GCA_030684415.1 Moraxellaceae bacterium
GATGAAACAAGGTGATCCAGATGATCGGGCGCATATAAGTCATCATCGTGTATGAAGGATACTAAAGGAGCAGAGCCCGCAGTCAACGCGAAGCGCCAGTTTCCAGCAAGTGTGAGATTTGGCCGATGCTGGAAAAGTAGAAAGCGGTCATCCCCCATTCTTGCGACAAGCTTTTTTGTTTCGTCGGTTCGGCCATTGTCTGAAATAATGACCTCAAAGTCAGTCATTGTTTGGGCCAAAATGCTTTGTATTGTTTCTCTTAGCAAATCTGGCCGGTCTCTCGTCGGCAATGCAATCGTCACCTTAGGCTTCATTTGAGAGAGAGGCTGAGAAACTTTGTAGAGGCAGACAAACGAAGCTGGGAGGACGCATTGCTGCTGAATTAGCAGCTTAAATTTTCGGCCAATTGTTGCCCGCGAAGGACACAGTCATCCGTCCAAAAATACTTCCATTGTGCATAGCGCCCAGCAAAAGCCAGCGGCCCAGCCGACGTCGACCGCCTGGCGCCTTCAGCCCAATTCGTTAGTGGGTGGGTGTCCTCCGATTCGCGCGATAGCCCAAACTGCTCGAGCCAACTCCAAATTACCTCAAGAGCAGGTTTGGCGTCGTGATCGAATACTACATTCCCCCAGGGAATATGCACGGCGTGTGCATCCACACAATCAGGCCCGTCAATTAATCCCATGGCCGACAGCTCATTGACGACCTGTCGTGTAAGCGCAGTTACATCACCTGCGAATGGACGAAATCGACTGCCGTAAACTTCAACCTGGATGCCGGTGGTCTGAGGCGGCGCGTTATGCGGACTAAGTCGCTCCGTGAAATTGATCCGCGTCGATAGCAAGTCTTCATCGTAGACGTAGAACCAAGTTTCCGGCCGACGCGTTGGATGCCGCGCCGTGACATTGATCACCATCAACTCGGTGCAGCATAGGGCTTCACGCGCAGCGGCGACAGTGGCTGGCAATGACGGCAGCAACCGCAAAAATTCCGGCAGAGGTATCGTGCTGATCAGCTGAGTGTAAGTGTGCTCCAAACCATTCTCCAAGATCACCCGACGCCCGATCAGATCAACCGTCGCGATCCTGCTTCCGAAATGAATGTTGGCTTCGTTCCTCAACTTGGTCGCGAATGCCTGATAACCACCGCGAGTGGGGTAGCGCACCTTGGTTATGTAATGGGCATTTTTACCGAGCGGACCCCTAGCTCCCCGCAGCACGTCGTCCACGGACGGCATATGCACGCGTTCACCAATCCAATCGGCCGTCAACTCACGCGGATTTCTGGTCCAATATTTGCGAGTATATACTGCGGGCAAATTCTCCGCAAATATTGGGCCAAATGCCCGGTCCAGCCATTCCTGAAAGTCAGCCGGCTTGTCAGCAGCCGTTCCCGCACCGCGGCGGGTCTTCAGAAATGAGTCCACGCATTGCGAACGTAGTGGCTCGGGAACCTGATGCAGCGAAACCTGCGCAGGATGAGTGATCCAACATCCACGAAAATAATTTCCAACAATCGTGGCGAACTCGTTAAACTGTTGCCCGACGCTGTCTGCGAACAACTGTTTCACGTAGTCATGCTTGGTAAAAGAAACATGAGGCCCTTCATCCCACATGAATCCCCCGCGGGTAACCGAGGCAATGTGTCCGTAAGCACGGTGCCCTCTCTCAAGAATCCGGCAGTTCGCATGCCCCAAATGGTAAGACGCGGCTAGCCCCGAGAGTCCAGCGCCAAGAATGAGTTTCATCGTGAATCGAGTAGAGGAACGAACCGCATAACCTCGTTGGCCCGATATGGCATCTGGCCCAATTCAAGCCTGCCCTTCGCGCGCCAGTATTTCCACCAATGCTCAGCAAAATCCCGCAACGACTGCGGGTGTCCAGAACCGATATGCCTTATCTTCTGTTCGCCAGCCAGCGCAGGCACCGCCAGCTCCGTCAGGAATTGTTTCGCAACTTCTCCGACTTCAATGAAGTCCCTGATTTGCTCGCCTTTTGTCATTGAATAATTCTTTCCTGCAAGCGCAGCGGCTCGCAATGAAGGCCACATGCGCCCTTCTACCTCGCCTTCACCATAAACCTGAAAAATTCGAAGTATGCTTACGCTAACGTGCCTCTCGCGACCAAACCCAGTCCAGGCAACAGAGGCACTAGCTTTTGAAATTGGATAAGATTGAGTGGGCTCAAGTGGCGCATCAGTA
>JAUXNL010000302.1 GCA_030684415.1 Moraxellaceae bacterium
GTCTTTTTTGTTACCTGCGGCAGCGGCCAAAATGCATTTAACGTCTGGTTCTCAAAGTCAGACATCGAACAAAACGCTCCTGTAGCAGTTATTTCTCATGTAAATAAAGATATAGCTATCGATAAATGCAAAAAAGCAATTTTGGAAAAAATATTTCACCCCAGCACAGCTGATTTTAACTTGCGGCCAGATATACGGGAAACACCCAACGGAAATACAATTGTTATTCACACATTCCAAGCTAAAAACAGTTTTGGCCTCGAGCTTAATTTTAAAGGCCACTGTCTTTTGAATAACAAAGGACTACTGGAAGAGCCCGAAATAGTCGAGACAACAGAATGAGACGCACTTTAATTCGATAATAATGCAGCGTCATTAGGCGCTGCATTTATAGGACTGAGTCATCAACATCACACCAGCATCTTCCGCACCAGCGCCTCACACGTTGCCTGATCCATATACCGTGGTACGGCATAAGTGAAATGCACTTCGTCCAGCGCAGCGGCGGCAATCGCCGGGATGTCCTCGGCGCGCAAGTCGGCAAGGCCTTCGGGAATACCGCACTCGCGCTTGAGCGCGCGCACACGCTCGATGAACTTGTCGGCGAGTACCGCATCGCTTTCGCCACCGGTAGCCAGTCCGCTGGCGCGCGCCAGACGCGCGAGGCGGTCCGTGCATTCCGGTTTGGAATACTCCAGCACATACGGCAGCACGATGGCGTTCGCCCAGCCATGTGGTGTGTGGTAGTAGCCGCCAAAATTGTGGGCGATGCCATGCACATAACCGAGGCCGCCACGGTTCAGCGCCATGCCCGCGCGATAGGCTGCCCACGACATGAGCTGGCGTGATTCCACATCTTTGCCGTTAGCCATCACGCGCGGCAAATGACGCATGATCAGGCTCACCGCTTCGAGTGCATAACGATCACTTTCAGGAATGGCGATGCGCGAGATATAGGCTTCTACCGCATGCGTGAGCGCATCCATGCCGGTGGCCGCCGTTACCGCCGGTGGCAGGCCCGTCATCAGGAGGCCGTCAAGCGCGGCCATCTGCGGCACCAGCTTATGGTCAATGACCGGCAGCTTGCGCCGCTGCGCCGGATCAGACACCACGGCACCGACCGACACTTCAGAGCCGGTGCCAGCGGTAGTGGGCACACAGAAAATTGGCAGCGGTGCATTCGTCACTTTAAAAAGGCCGGTCATTTCCGAGACCGGCTTGTCGTTGGTGGCGCGCGCCGCAATCACCTTGGCGCAATCAATCGCAGAGCCGCCGCCAATCGCCAGCACCGAGTCACCGCGATGCTGTTGGAGCACGGCCAGGCCCTCTTCGATCTGCTCGACACGGGGGTCGGGCAACACGCCGTCATACACCGCAACGCTGACACCGAGCTCAACCAGACGCGCACGCAGTGGCTCGACCAGACCGAGCTTGACGAGCACGGCGTCGGTCACGATCAACACGCGCTGTACACCCGTGCCGGCGATGGCATCGCAGAGCAGCAGCGAGGCGCCGGGGCCGGTGAACATTTCCGGGGGACGGATGACAAAGCTCAGTACCTTGCCCACATGCTTCAGGCTCTGGGTCAGGCCACGATAGAAAACCGTCTGTAACGGAAAGGGAATATTGCGCAGCATGGGATTCATCAGAGTGGACTCCTTGCACAGCAAAAGCCCCGCAAACGCGGGGCTTTTGGGTTAATCGCCGTTGGCAAACCTTACTGGAAGGTCTTGCCTTCAGCGGCCATGTCGATCAGCAACTTCGGCGGCGTGAAACGGTCGCCGAACTTGGCGGCCAGTTCCTGAGAACGCTTCACGAACTGCGGCAGACCAATGAAGTTGATGTACTGCAACTGGCCACCGGTCCACGGCGCCATGCCGATGCCGAAGATGGAACCGATGTTGGCATCGGGCACATTGCGCAGCACGCCCTCTTCCAGGCAACGAGCGGCTTCGATGGACTGACGGAACAGCAGGCGTTCTTTCAGCTCTTCGAATTCAGCCGGGGTCGGCTGAGCTTTGTCGGCCTTCTGGAAGTGTTCTTTCAGGCCTGGCCACAGCACCTTCTTGCCACCTTCCGGATAGTCGTAGAAGCCTGCGCCGTCTTTCTTGCCCGGACGCTTGAACTCTTCGCACATGCGATCCACCACGACTTCGGCCGGGTGCGACACATATTCTTTGCCTTCAGCCTTGAGGTCGGAAATGGTCTGCGCACGCACCTTGCGGCCGAGCTCCAGATTCACTTCATCCATCACGGCGAGCGGGCCCACTGGCATGCCGGCTTGTGCCGCGGCCTGTTCGATGGACTGCGGGTTCCAGCCTTCGCCGAGCATGGCAACGCCTTCGAAGCAGAACATGCCGAACACGCGCGAGGTGAAGAAGCCGCGGCTGTCGTTGACGACAATCGGGGTCTTCTTGATCTGCAGCACATAGTCGAAGGCCTTGGCCAGGGTTTCGTCCGAGGTTTCTTCGCCGCAGATGATTTCCACCAGCGGCATCTTGTCGACCGGCGAGAAGAAGTGCAGGCCGATGAAGTTCTTCGGACGCTGCGAGGCCTTGGCCAGACCGGTAATCGGCAGCGTGGAGGTGTTGGACGCCATCACCAGTTCCTGGCCGCAAACGGCTTCGGTCTTTTTGGTGACGTCGGCCTTGATCTCGCGGTTTTCAAACACGGCTTCGATCACGAGATCGCAACCGGCGAGGTCTTCGTATTTGTCGGTGGCGGTGATGAGCGCGAGCTTGGCATCGGCCGCTTCCTTGGTCATCGAGCCCTTGGAGATGCGCTTGGCCAGCAGCTTTTCGCTGTAGGCCTTGCCGTTCTTGGCGGAGTCGAGGCTGACGTCGAGCAGCACGGTTTCAATACCGGCCACTGCGGCAGACTGGTAGGCAATACCGGCGCCCATCATGCCGGCACCGAGGATGCCGACCTTCTTGCACTTCCACTCGGGGAAGGCTTCCTTGGAAGGACGCGAGCCGCCGCCATTGATCTTCTGCAGATCGAAGAAGAACGCCTTGATCATGTTCTTGGCGTGCTTGCCAGTGGCGAGCTTGGTGAAGTAACGACCTTCGATCTTGAGGGCGTTGTCGAAGTCGACCTGTGCGCCTTCAACCGCAGCACACATGATGGCCATGGGCGCCGGGTAGTTTTCCTGGGCGCCCTTGAGCTGCTTGCGCAGATTGGCGGGGAACGCCGGCAGGTTCATGGCCAGTGCCGGGGTCGACGGTGTGCCGCCCGGAATCTTGTAGCCCTGCTTGTCCCACGGCTGCTGGGCGGCGGGGTTGGCCTTGATCCACTCGCGGGCCTTGGCCAGCATTTCTTCTGTGGTTTCAGCCAGCTCGTCGATGATGCCGGTCGACAGTGCCTTGGCCGGCTTCATGCGCTGGCCCTGCATCAGCACGTTCATCAGACCGTTCTGGATGCCGAGCATACGGATGATGCGCACCACGCCGCCGCCACCGGGCAGCAGGCCAAGGCTGACTTCCGGCAGACCGAATTCGGCCTTGGGATTGTTCAGGGCGATACGGCGGTGCGTGGCGAGCGCGATTTCAAGGCCGCCACCGAGTGCGGTGCCGTTGAGCGCGGTGACCACGGGCTTGCCCAGGGTTTCGAGCTGGCGCAGCTGACGCTTGATTTCGGTGACACCGGCCTCGAATTCAGCGGCGTGTTCCGGGCCGGCCTGGATCAGGGTGCGCAGGTCGCCGCCGGCGAAGAACGTCTTCTTGGCGGAAGTGAGGATGACGCCAGCAATGTCGGCCTTTTCGGCGTGAAGGCGGGCAACGGTTTCCGCCATGGACTTGGTGTACAGGTCGTTCATGGTGTTGGCGGACTGGTTGGGATCGTCCAGTGTCAGCGTGACGATGTTGTCAGCGTCTTTTTCCCAGCGAATGGCAGATTGGCTCATTTTGTATTCCTCGAGAATTCTTGGTTTAGGAGACGAGCGCCTGGAAAGCCTGATGATGTGATGAGATGCGAGACGACTGGCTTCGAGCAGCGCAGCGTACACACTGTACGTGAGCACGCGCAGAAGACAGGCAACGAAGCAGATCGCGCATCAGCAGACTTTCCACAGCTCGTCAGACGCGTTCGATGATCGTGGCGATACCCATGCCACCGCCGACACAAAGCGTGCACAGGGCGCGCTTGAGGTTGCGACGCTCCAGCTCGTCCAGAACGATCTGCACGATCATGCAGCCGGTGGCACCGAGCGGGTGACCCATGGCGATGGAGCCGCCGTTGACGTTGACGACGTCGTCCTTGATGCCCATGTCTTTCATGAAGCGCATGGCCACCGCCGCGAAGGCTTCATTGATTTCCCACAGATCGATGTCGGCAGCGGTCAGGCCGGCTTTGGCCAGTGCCTTCTTCGCGGCCGGCGCCGGGCCGGTGAGCATGATGGTGGGGTCTGCACCGCTGACGGCGGTGGCGATGATCTTGGCGCGGGGCTTGAGGCCGAGCTTCTTGCCGGCGGCTTCGCTGCCGATGAGCATCAGCGCGGCGCCATCGACGATGCCGGAGGAGTTACCCGGCGTGTGCACATGGTCAATCTTCTCGACCCAGTTGTACTTCTGCAGGGCCACGGCATTGAAGCCGCCCATTTCACCCATCATGGCGAAGGACGGGTTGAGGCCGGCCAGCGACTCCACCGTGGACTTGGGCTTGATGAACTCGTCTTCGGCCAGGATGGTCAGACCGTTGAAGTCTTTGACCGGCACCAGCGACTTGTTGAACCAGCCTTCGGCGCGGGCCTTGGCGGCACGCTGGTTGGACTGGGCGGCAAAAGCGTCGACATCGGTACGGCTGAAGCCTTCGATGGTGGCGATGAGGTCGGCACCGATGCCCTGGGGCACGAAACCGGTCTGCAGGGTGGTTTCCGGGTCCATGGCCCAGGCGCCGCCGTCGGAGCCCATGGGCACGCGGCTCATGGATTCGACGCCACCGACCACGACCAGCTCTTCAAAGCCGGAACGGATCTTCATGGCACCCAGGTTCACGGCTTCGAGGCCGGAGGCGCAGAAGCGGTTGAGCTGCACGCCAGCGGTTTCGTCCGGCCAGCCGGCCTTGAGCACGGCGGTCTTGGCGATGTCGGCACCCTGATCACCCACGGGGCCTACGCAACCGAGCACCACGTCGTCGACATGCTTCTTGATGTCGGCGCCATTGCGCTCTTCCAGCGCATGCAGCAGACCAACCACCAGATCCACGGGCTTGACGGTGTGCAGCGAACCGTCCTTTTTGCCCTTGCCGCGCGGGGTGCGGACTCCGTCGAAAATATACGCTTCAGTTGTCATGGACATTCCTCTTTATAGGGAGTGGATTCAGGGGTTGGTCTGGCGTTGCACGCCGCGGAAACACACGCCAAGCGGCAGCCAGCAGACCGACCTGTGAGGGTTGCTACCTTGCGCCCGACCCTGTCGGCCGGACAATGACGTTTGCGTTCAAAAGCATTGACCAAAGCACTCAGGCGCAAGACAGCCTGCATACACGGGCCGCCGGCATCCCCTACACTGGCCAAAAGCCTTTGGCAGCGCTGCTTGGCTGCCGGCAACTCCCGGCTCGACAATCATCACAAGGAAGAAGGATGGATGCTTTTACGGTGCTCTCCGCCTGCCCGCTGTTTGCGGGCCTGAACCCGGAGGCCATCGCCCGGCTGGCGGCCGAGGCCCGCCCCGTGCGTCTGGCCGCCGGAGAGCAATTGTTTGCGGCGGGCGATGCGCCTGACTTGCTTTACATCGTGGCCACCGGACGCCTGCGCGCCGTCTTTCCGGATGGCCGCATCGCCGGCGATATCGCCCGACTGGAGCCCATCGGCGAAATCGGCCTGCTCACCGGCGACCGCCGTGGCGCCAGCGTGCACGCCCTGCGCTCCAGCCTGCTGTTTGCCTTCAGTGCCAGCGCCTTCCAGGCCTTTGCCATGAATGAGCCGGCGGCGCTCATGGCCATCACCCGCGTCATCATTGGCCGTATGCGCGAGCCCGACCGCGAAACCCGGCTACGGGCCGCGCGCAAAACCCGCACCCTGACCGTATTCGCCGCCAGCACAGAGGTTAACGGCCCTGCATTTGCGGCAGCGCTCGAGGCCGCCCTTGGTGGTCATACCAAATATGTCGACGCTGCCCTCGCCAGTCACGAAGCAGGACTGGACGAGGCCAGCCTGCATGAATGGATGAGCCAGTTGGAGTTCGCCCACAAGCAAGTGGTGTATGACGCCGCTGGTAGCCCGGACTGGACCCGCGCCACGCTGCGCCAGGCCGACCGCATCGTGGTGGTGGCTGATTGCACCAGTGCCGAGCTGGCGCCAGCACTGGCCGGCATCCTGCAAGCCGCCGCGCTGCATTCGCCGGTCGAGCTGGTCCTGCTACGGCGCGAAGGCGACAACCCCGCGCCAGCCTTGGCCTGGAAAGCGGCCATTGGCGCCCGCAGCCACTACTTCGTGCGCCCGGGCCATGCCGGTGACATGGCCAGCCTCGCCAGGCAACTGACTGGTTTTGGTGTGGGACTCGTGCTCGGTGGTGGTGGCGCCCGAGGCTTTGCGCATGTCGGCCTACTGCGCGCCATGCAGGAGCTGGGGATTCCGGTGGATGTCTGCGGCGGCGCCAGCATGGGCGCTTTCATTGCGGCCCTGCATGCCAGCGGCCGCGATGTTGCCGCCATCACCGAGACACTCAAAGACACCTTCATGCGCCGGCGCCTGCTCAATGACTACCGGCTCCCTGTGGTCTCGATCATTGCGGGCAAGAAGTTCCGGCGGCATCTGCAGGGCGTGTTTGGCGAGCTCCGCGCCGAGCACCTGCCGGTGCCGTTTTACTGCGTGTCGACCAACCTCACCCGCGCCTGTACCGAAGTGCACAACGAAGGCCGCGTAGCGGACTGGCTGGCGGCCAGCATGTGCATTCCGGGACTGGCGCCCCCCGTGGCCTTCAAGGGCAGCCTGCTCTGCGACGGCGCCGTGGTGAACAGCTTGCCCACCGATGTGATGCAAGAGCTGGGGCGCGGCGTGATCATTGCCAGCGACGTATCCACCGAAGGCGCCATCGGCGCCCCACATGCCCAAGGCCCGGACCCCGACTTCGAGGCCGTACACCGCCGCCACGAAGACGGCAGCCGCGTCAGCCTGAAAGACGTGCTCTTCCGCACCACCTCGCTGGGCTCAGAAAGCGGCATGGCCGCCAGAGCCAGCCGCGCCGACATGTACCTGCGCATGCCGGTCGGCGATGTCGGCACCTTCGACTGGCCCCTGCTCGACGCCATCATCCAGCGCGGCTACGAACACGCCATGCAAGAACTCCCCGCCCTCCTCAGCAAACTGGAGCAAGACTGAAACCTCCGCATCGCACCGCCCCAAAAATTGGTCGCACCAATAGAGCCAGCCCATCACCCAAGTCCAGCCCAGCCCACACCAACCAGCCAGCCAGCCAGCCAGTCGGCCAAACCAAAGCCCACCA
>JAUXNL010000312.1 GCA_030684415.1 Moraxellaceae bacterium
CACTGACCTTGTTGTAGGTCAGGCGGGCATGCGAATGCATGACCCCTTCGTAAAACTTGAAGGCCGTGACACGCCCGGCCAGCGAGATATTCATGTCGCAGACCATGCACAGGCGATCGACATGCGGGTTCAGCGAGCACAGGCCGTTCGACAGCACCTCGGGCAGCATCGGCACGACCTGCTGCGGGAAGTACACGGAGTTGCCACGCTTGAGCGCTTCTTCATCAAGAGCTGTGCCCGGGCGCACATAATGCGAAACGTCGGCAATCGCCACAATCAGGCGGAAGCCGCCACGACGCTTCTCGCAAAACACCGCGTCATCGAAGTCGCGCGCGTCTTCACCATCAATCGTCACCAGCGGCAGGCCACGCAAATCGACACGGCCTTCCTTGTCTTCTTCACTCACCTGCGGATTGATGCGAGCCGCCTCTTTTTCCACGGCATCCGGCCAGACATGCGGAATCTCGAAATTGCGGATGGCAATATCGATTTCCATCCCCGGCGCCAGGTAATCCCCCAGAATCTCGGTAATACGGCCCGTCGCCAGGGTGCGGTGCGTGGGATAGTCCACCACCTCAAGGCTGACAAACTGCCCTGCCGTCGGCACCAGATTGCCCGTCAGGATCATGACCTCTTGCGTGATGCGGGGATTATCAGGAATCACATACGCACTGCCTGACTCTTCGTAATACCGGCCCACCAGGGTTTTGGCCGTCTTTTCTGCTACACGCACAATCTGCGCCTCGCGGCGGCCCTTGTGGTCGTAGCCGCACTCACGGGCGAGCACGATGTCGCCATGGAACACGCGGCGCATTTCGCGCGAGGTCAGCAGCAGGTCGGCCGTGCCGTCCTCCGGAATCAGGAAGCCGAAGCCGTCCGGATGCCCGCTCACGCGGCCACGGATGAGCGCCGTCTCAGCCAGTGGCGAGTAGCCGCCACGGCGGTTGGCCTCAATCTGGGCATCACGCACCATGGCGCCCAGGCGGCGGCGTAGCGCTTCTTCACGGCCTTCTTCGTGCAGGCTGAAGTGGCCGGCCAATTGCTCAGTGGTCAGCGGCTTACCCGCCGCCGTCAGCACCTCGAGAATGAGCTCGCGGCTGGGAATGGGGTTTTCATAGCGGTCAGCCTCACGGTCAGCGTGGGGGTCTTTCCAGCCACCGGAGGCGGGGCGCTTGGACATGGGTGAAATCCTTGGAGTTAAACAGAATGAAGATGAAGGGTAATCTGGTCAGAAAACCGGCACTTGGCGGCATTGTAGCTGCTGGGCGTTGACAAGCCCATTAACGGCCGTTAGATTTGCGCGCCTCGCCCAGGTGGCGAAATTGGTAGACGCGCTAGTTTCAGGTACTAGTGTCGCAAGACGTGGAGGTTCAAGTCCTCTCCTGGGCACCACCAAGCAGTTTTAAGGGCTCCCACCTAGTCCTAAAACGAACATCAAACCCCGGATTTTCCGGGGTTTTTTGTTTTTTAGCGTCCGAGAGCATCCATTCCAATCCGAACACTTTCTGGGTAACTTCTTGGGTAACTTTTCAGCCCTAGGAGGAGCGTTGCCATGGCCGAGCGCAAACCGCTTACCCATGCCCGGCAGGTTGAGGCTGCCAAGCCTGAGCAGAAAACGTACAAGCTGAATGCAGGCGACGGGCTCTTCCTTGAGGTCACTCCTGCAGGCTCAAAGCGCTGGCGCTTGCGATATCACTTTGCCGGCAAAGAGAAGATGCTGTCGCTCGGCATCTATCCTGCCGTCAGCCTTATGGAGGCTAGAGAGGCCTGCGAGACTGCTCAGAATTTGATCGCTCGTGGCACCGACCCCAGCACCCACCGAAAAGAAGAGAAGGAGGCCGCCAAACAAGCTGCCGCCAACTCCTTTGAGGCCGTGGCCCTTGAGTGGCTGGAGCGCCAAACCGATAAGGCCGAAGCCACCCAGTCCAAGGGACGGTGGCTACTGCAGTTTGCCATTGATGAGTTTGGTGACCGCCCCATCTCCAGCATCACTCCTCCTATGGTGTTAGCTGCCTGTCGCAAGCTGGAGGCAGAGAACAAGCTGGAAACCGCCCGCCGCGTCAAAACCAAGTGCGGCCAGGTTTTCCGCTATGCCGTCGCCACTGGCCGAGCAGAGCGCGACCCCACCCCCGACCTCAGAGGAGCCCTCAAGACTCCGATCGTTAAGCATCGAGCTGCCCTGACCGAACCCAAAGATGTCGGCCAGCTATTAAGGGATATCGACCAGTACGGCGGGCAGTTCACTACCCTCTGCGCCCTAAAGCTCTCGCCCATGATCTTCATTCGACCTGGCGAACTCCGCATGGCCAAATGGACAGACATTGACCTAGATGCGGCGCGCTGGAGCTATACCCCGCCGAAGACCCGGAACCAGACTCAGCTGGAGCACATCATTCCCCTCCCGACACAAGCTGTCGCCATCCTGCGAGAACTTCATGAGCTTACAGGGCGCCACCCGTATGTCTTTCATAGCTGGGGGAAGACAGGCCACATGTCAGAGTCGGCCGTCCTCAATGCCCTTCGCAGAATGGGTTATGGAAAAGAGGAAATGACCGGCCATGGCTTTAGAGCCATGGCTCGAACCATTCTCGATGAGGTCTTGGGCTATCGGATTGAGCTGATTGAGCAACAGCTCGCCCATCGCGTCGCTGACATGCATGGCCGCGCTTACAATCGCACCAAGCACCTCCCAGAAAGAACCAAGATGATGCAGGAGTGGGCAGACTATCTGGACCAGCTCAAGAAGGGGGCCACGGTTGTCCCCATCAAGCAGCCTGCATAGCCCCTCCTTATATTAAGGAAATACGCACTTGGCTCTCAGGCCCAGTGAACACAGCCCCTTAAATCACGTAATATCCCCGGAAAAAGGGCAAGCAAAATGGCCACCGCAGAACAGATTATGGCGCTTCTGAGAAGTCACGCTGACAAGGACGATCAGCGCTTCTACTCTGTCGCCCTGCAAATGGCAGCCCGTGAGGCGCGCCAAGGCCATCAGAAGCTGGCGAACGATATAAAGCTGATGGTTGAGAAATCGCAGCAACGCGGCGCCAACCTGTCCTTAGCCTCCTCCAAGCCTGTCTCCCTGATTCAGCAACCCAAAGGGGACCTGCAAGGGCTTCTGGAGCAGACGCATACGCCAGTTCGCCTTGGCGAAGTTGTCCTAACTAAAGAAGTACATGAACACCTCGTGCGCGTTCTTCTTGAACAACGTCAAAAAGAAAAGCTCGCCAAGTTTGGCCTTCTCCCTCGCAGGAAGTTGCTTTTTACCGGCCCGCCCGGCACCGGCAAGACCATGTCTGCAGCTGCCCTCGCTAATGAGCTGCACATTCCATTGTATTCGGTTGTCCTGGATAGCCTGATCACCAGATTCATGGGCGAAACAGCCGCCAAATTGCGGCTCATTTTTGATCACATCAGAGCAACACGCGCCGTCTACCTTTTCGATGAGTTTGACGCCATTGGAACACAACGTGGCGCCCAAAATGATGTCGGGGAGATTCGACGCGTCCTCAACTCCTTTCTGATGTTCGTTGAGCAAGACGACTCTGAAAGCATCATTGTTGCCGCAACTAATCACCCTGAACTTCTGGACAGAGCACTTAACCGTCGCTTTGATGACATCATTACTTTTGATAAACCTGAAGCAGCGCAAATAAGACAGCTTTGTGAAAATCGCTTAGCTGCCTTCAAGCCTACTCAGCTGAACTGGGACAACATCATCAGTGCAGCACTTGGCCTAAGCGCTGCCGAAATTACTAGGGCTTGTGAAGATGCCGCCAAAGATGCCGTACTCTCGCAATCCGGCAGCATTTCAACCGATCTCCTCTTGAAAGCAATCGAGCGTCGGAAAAAAGGACAATTCTAAAACTCATGGCAGAGATAAAACCCCACCTTCTGGTGGCCGGCCCCCCCCACCCGGGAAGACTTCCGCTCACGAAGCCTAGGCAGATCTCAACCAGTTCCACTCCTAAACAGGCCCAACCACGGCCAAGCATTAAAAGCTCAATACTCTCAGTGCTTAGTCGAGTTCAATACGCGAATTAGTCAACAGACTGAGCCCCCCGTTACGCCCGAACGGGGGATCTACGTAGAAATTATCAGCACTGAAGACCATCAGCTTCCCCTAAAAAGCTTAGACACTAGCAGAACCATAAATCTCAGAGCCTGCCAGCGTATCGGCAATCGCGAAGTGGCACTGGCATTTATCCCCGAAGAAAAGCGGCTAGACTTTCTCGGGAAAATAGATGCCTACCTTGACCCTCGGAAAGACAAAAGAGGGAAGCCTAAAAATCAACCCCTCATAGACAGCATTGCTGAAATACGCCTTGCAGACATTCGGTCATTCTGGACTGATGATCCTGCCACTTTTCCAGCCAACCCCGATCAGGCCGTCTGGTGGGAGCTCTGGCTCAAGAAAGATCAATCATCGAAACCAGCAGAAACAGTCGCGCAAGAGCTTGCTCAGCGCCTTGAAGCCCGACTCGGCAACGCCTCACTGTCGTTCTTTGACAGTTACGTGATACTCATCAACACCAGCGCGCAAAAACTCTCCCAAGCTCCCGAGCTGATTGGGAGCCTTGAAGAGCTAAGGCGTGCGAAAGAAACACCAACTGTGCTGATCGAATCATCTACCGCTGACCAAGCTCAGTGGGCAGAAGAACTAATAGCGCGACTGACTGTAGCGCCCAATGTACAAACCGCTGTTGCGATACTGGATAGCGGCATTAACTATAACCACCCGCTACTGTCGCCCGCCTGTAACACAGCATTTTCTGAATCATGGCTGCCTGGCTGGCCACATTTTGATGCTCCAACAGGCCAATTTAATGACCATGGCTCACGCCAAGCCGGCCTTGCACTTTATGGTGACCTCTACAGCGCACAATTAAGCACCGGCCCGGTTGAAGTGGCACACATCCTAGAGTCAGGAAGAATTCTTCCCCCCTTGGGCGCAAATGATCCCGAGCTATATGGTGCCATTACAGTTGGAACAGCCTATAAGCTGGAAACCGCCCGCCCCGATTTGAAGCGCACCTATTCACTCGCGGTTACGGCCAGCCTTCCTAGCGCAGAAGGTGGCCTCCCTTCATCTTGGTCCGCCGAAATTGATCAATTCACTTTTGGACTGGAAGATGAGCTACAGCGCCTTTTTGTGGTGTCTGCAGGTAATAATCGAGCGATTTCTCCCACGCTGGATATCTGGGATCAAGCTCATAATGCGCAGATCGAGGATCCGGCCCAAGCATGGAATGTCATTACCGTAGGTGCTTACACTGAAAAAACCACCAACGATGATGCAACATTTCAAGGCTGGTCTCCGTTCTCCATGGCAGGAGATATTGCCCCAGCTACTCGCTCCTCGCTCTCCTGGCGATGGGCAAACCAAGCACCGTACAAGCCGGAAATCGTCATGGAGGGCGGCAATAGATTGCTTTCTCCCGACCATGACGAAATCACTACAGCCGATGTCGTTTCGCTGCTAACGACCTCTGGCCGTACCACAGGCCAGTTATTTGAAACTACAGCAGATACCAGCGCAGCCTGTGCCCAAACAGCGCACATAGCAGCCACGCTCATGAGTGAGTACCCAAGCTATTGGCCGGAAACCATTCGGGGCCTGCTCGTTCACTCGGCAGAATGGACGAGCCGCATGTGGGAGAGGTTCGGATTATTGAATAGGCAACACTCGGCCAAGAGAAGTAAGGAGATCATGCTAAGGACGGTAGGATACGGCGTGCCTGATACTGCTCGCGCCCGATACAGTGCCAGTCACTTATTGACGCTCATCGCTCAGAACTCTCTACAGCCTTTCACGAAGGCCCCCAATAAGCCGGCAAGCGATGACCCCACACTGCATGAAATGCATCTGCATCAACTGCCGTGGCCACTTGCCTCACTGAGAGCACTCCCTCCAGAGCTTGAGGTTAAGCTTAAAGTGACGCTGTCGTACTTTATTGAGCCCAACCCCGGCAGGCGTGGATACCGGCAACGTTACAGCTATCAATCTCATGCCCTGCGATTCGATGTCATTCGACCCGGACAATCACTTCAGAATTTTCGGGCACTCATCAATGGCCGGGTTGAGGTCGATGATTACACGGGACCGGAAGGCGACAATGATGGCTGGCATCTCGGCCCACAACTGCGCAAGAGAGGGTGCCTGCACTCAGACACATGGATAGGAACTGCTGCCGATCTTGCCGACATGCACACAATTGCCGTTTATCCGGTAGGGGGATGGTGGAAATTCCGGACCGCTCAGAACAGATGGCAAAAATCTGTTCGCTACTCACTGATCGTAAGTATTGATGTCCCCGACGAGGACATCGACATTTATTCTGAGGTTGAGACCCGAGTTGCTATTCCGATTATTATTTGAATATAAATTCGCACGTGGGCAAACATCGAAAATCACCAGAAAAGTTCAGCCACTTAGCTGGCCGAACTTTCGGAGAAATGCTGCTCTGGAAAGCTGGCGCTCATTACTGGATAGTGTGACCTTACCCCAAGGCCTGGGCTCAAGCCGTGGCCTCGGAGATAGACCCGTCGATGACCAAGCACTTGTATCCTGAGGCATCGCAGGACCCACCCCGCCACTTGCTGCCTCGATACTGATTTCAGAGGACGGCAGTCCCATGGCCATCAGCCAATCGAAGATTTGGCGCTGGCTTTCGGAAAGAGATGTGTCCTCGCCGCTCTGTTTCTCAATATCGCTCATGGCACCGACTCCACTTTTTTTCAGATACATATCACCTAACTGAACCCGAGCGATTGAGGCTGCCCCTTACCCTGGCGCGCTCCTCATCCATTTCTCGGCAACCAGCCAGAGGTCCGAGGGGTTGCACTCCAGCGCCTTAGCCAGCTGCCCGATAGAGGTAACGGACGCCGCTTTTCCCCCCCGCTCAACAGCAGAGATGAACGATCTGGCCAAATCAGAACGTTCGGCCAGATCTTCTTGCGTCAAATCCAGCTCTACCCGCCGTAATTTCACGGCCTTCCCAAAGGCTTTAAGGATGTCCACGCCCAGCGCCCACTGCAGTTTTCATGCTGCCAGTGTCTGGACTTGTTCACCCCTCAAAAAGAATCTATAAAGACCTAAATGCCCCCTATAGAGGTCATTTAGACTCTCACGCAATCTAACAGTCGTCAATAAAGCACCTAACCCCTTGATGACCCACTTCCCTACCCCACATGGAGAAACCCCGAATGATTCGGAAGCTTACCCCCCTCGCCCTTTGCATGACCGCCCTGATGCTCACCAGCGGTTGCTCCGAGCCCACTGAGTCCAAGGCCAATGAACAAGCGTCCGCGCCTGCAGCCGCCCCTGAACCTGAGCCGGAAGCTCCTGCTCCCGTCGCTAATGAAATCTCTCTCACCATGGCCCCCAAATACAGTCAGTGGACTAACTCCACCAATGCCGTCCTCATGATCACGGCGGAGACTGACGGTGTTGAGATCAAGACCATCCGCGTTAACGGAGGCGACTGCCAAATCATTAGCAAGGAACACCGTGAGGTACTGAACACTGGCCAGCAGAACACCTATACGGTCAGCCCCCTGTGCTCTCCAGAGCGCGTTCGCCGAATCGACGTTGGGACAAGTCGCGGCACCACTAATTTCACGCTCTGATTTTAACCCTCCTTCATCAACCCGAGCTCTTACAGGAGTGAGTACATGGCCATTGATGACAAGGTCGTGACATCAAACGAACTGACTACATCGCTGATTGATGCACAGATCGCCGCCTTCCAGTCGTTCAAGGTGGTCGCGGTCGCCGACATCAGCAAAGTCGTCACCGAGATCGAAGGTCGTATCGAAAAGGCCGGACTGACTTGCCGCGTCTTTACGGAATACCGCAGCACTGCATTGGTCGGCTCATTTTGGGGGCCGACTGCGCTACTGGGTGTTGCTGCTGGCATCGGCATGGCGGCCCACAACCTGGCGACATTCAATCCGGATTATGAAATCGGCAAGAACAAGCTCGCGGGAACCATCACGGTGACTTACAAAAGGTCATTGAGCTAAGTCCTGTAGCGTTTCCCGTTTCATCCCACACCCCCCCATAAAGCCCGGCTGATCACTCTCAGCCGGGCTTTATGCTTTCTGGAGGACTCATCCATGCACATACGCTGCCCTTACTGCCAATCGCCCAAAATCATCACGCACGACTATGCGCGCAAAGTTGGCGGCGCTGTCGGGACAGCCGCAGGCGCCGCATCCGCCATCCCTCGCACCATCATTGCGGTTGAGACCGGGCTTTTTGCCAGCACCATCGCTGGTCCACCGGGTTTCATGGTCGGCACCCTTGCAGGCTATGTCCTCAGCAGTCTTATTGGCGGCTGTGTCGGCAATGCGGCCGGCACCGCTCTAGGCGAAGTCATCGATGACAACATCCTGGACAACTACCGCTGTCTGGGATGCGACCGAAAGTTCAATCGCCCCATTCATAGCCAACACAGTCAGGATGAAGACGGTTCCAGCTTTCCCCACGAGGTCGATGATTAAAACCGCTTCACCATTCCTTCGTTACACCTGTACTTCCTTCCTTTAATCCCTGCGCGCTCATTCCATCACTCCTGCCCCCCCTCGGCGCGGGTCGGACACGTACGCACCTCATTTGCGAGATCACTCACATGGCACATCTTGTCGAAACCATGGCCTATGTTGGCCAAACCCCGTGGCATGGCCTTGGCCATCAGCTCCCCGCTCAGCAGCCGATTGAAGTCTGGGCGCAACAAGCCGGCATGGACTGGGAAATCCGTGAAACGCCTGTGCGCTTTATTACTGGCACTGCCGGCACTCTCGGCGCGATTGAATCCTTTCCGGATAACAAAGTGCTCTTCCGCTCCGACACCAATGCTCCGTTGTCCGTTGTGTCTCAGCGCTATCAGGTGGTGCAGCCGCGCGAAATCCTGGAGTTCTACCGTGACCTCACGGAAATCTCCGGCTTTGAATTGGAGACAGCCGGCATTCTCAAAGGCGGCCGCAAGTTCTGGGCACTGGCTCGCACCGGTCAAAGCGGAACACTCAAGGGCAAGGACGTGAGTCGCGGCTATGTGCTGCTGGCCACCGCTTGCGATGGCACGTTGGCAACGACGGCTCAGTTCACCAGCATCCGTGTCGTCTGCAACAACACACTGGCCATTGCTCTCGACCGAAACGATGGTGCTGTCAAAGTCCCGCATAGCACTCGCTTTGACGCCGAAGCCGTGAAGAAGCAGTTGGGGCTTTCCGTATCGGGGTGGAAGACTTTCATGGACAGCATGAAGGCGCTTTCAGAACGGAAGATGAAAAACGCCGAAGCACAGCGTTTCTTCCTGCAGGTTTTTACCGACACCGGCAGCAACCGGCAGGGCATCACCAATGAAAGTGCCATGGCCAAAGCTTTGTCGTTGTATGAAGGACGCGGTAAAGGCTCCACCCTGCCCTCTGCCCAAGGAACGGCTTATGGCCTGCTGAATGCGGTAACGGAATTCGTGGATCACGAACGTCGTGCCCGCAGCACAGACTACCGACTGGACTCGGCCTGGTTTGGTCAGGGAGCGGCCATCAAGCAGCGTGCGCTGAAACAGGCTCAGCTGTTGGTGGCCTGATGGATAACTCCCTCGACGAAACCATGCAACGCCAGAATCTGCTCCGCTTGCTGGAGGCCCTACGGGGCCTCCCCTTACATCACGTGAAAGTTGTCTATGCCGGTGAGAGCGGCCATGTGACGTATTGCAAAGTCAGCGTTTCACCCATGGGCACTGAACATCATTTATCGGCAGGCACTGTCGAGCAGGTACGCCCCGCCGTATCGCACTCCTCTCCAGAAGAAGCGCTTTCCCCTGAAACCTTGCCACTGACACAAGCCCTGCAGAACTTCGCCCTTCATTGGGCAGGTCTGCTGGACGAGAGCTGGCCGCGAGGTGATGGGGGCGACGGCACGATGGTGATTCAGATTGCCGAAGGACTGCTGACCCTGGATCACGATGTCGTGTGCATCCAGAACCTGCATGCCACGCTGCGAAGTCCCTCATGAAAATCTCATCCACCCCTTAACGGCCCGCCGATGCGGGCCTTTTGCTTTTTATCCCTGCAAGGAGCCACACCATGCTGAGTGTCATTCCTGATAAATGCGCCGGCATCCCTTTGCCGGTTGAAGTCGCCGCCGTTTGGGGTGCCTTTCTGTTTGAAGGACTGCTGACCGACCCGAGCAATCCCCAATTCACGGGCATCGTGCTGGATGCCTGGGGTCAAGGCTGTATTGAGCTCGTGATTGCCGCCACGCTCTTCCTGCCAGAGGTCTGGCAACAGATCTCGCAGACGTGGGAAAGCAGCGATACTGATTTTCCCGGCGTGTTCGAGTACGAGGTGATTTCGCCTCTGGGCACCTACCTTGCGAACTATCTGGTGAGCCATGACGGTGCAATGCCGGACAAGGAAAAAGTCAGCGCGGAAGTGAAGCGACTGATTGCTGTTTTTCTAGGCACCGAACCACTGCCCGTTCTGAAGGCGAGTTAGCACCGCTCTTCTTTCGTCTTCCATTTATCCCGGCATAAGCGCCCGAGCGAGACATCGCCCGGGCGTTTTCACTTTCAAGGAGTGTGCAATGGCAGCTTCATCACAAAGAAACGCAGGCACACGTCATGCCTTGCGTCTGGTATCTACCAAAGGCATGGATCGCAACACCTGGCTGCAGATACGCAAACACGGCATCGGCAGCAGTGATGCGGCGGCGGCCGTGGGCCTTAATCCCTATCAATCCATGCTGGAGCTCTGGCTCATCAAGACCGGGCGTGATGCGGAATTACCGCAGATTGATCCGGAGGACGACAGCCAGCCGGCTTTCTGGGGCACGGTACTCGAGCCCATTGTGGCGGAACACTATGCGCGTAAAACCGGGCGCAAGGTCCGTCGCATCAATGCGGTGTTGCAGCATCCGGATAAAGACAAACCCTGGATGCTCGCCAATATCGACCGCGAAATTGTCGGCTGTCCAGATGTGCATATTCTGGAATGCAAAACCGCCGGGGAATTTGGTGCTCGCCTCTGGAAAGACGGCGTACCGGAATACATCCAATGCCAAGTACAGCATCAGTTGGCCGTTACCGGCAAACATGCGGCGGATGTCTGCGTGCTGCTCTGCGGACAGGAAATCCGTATCTACCGCATCGAGCGCGACGAGGAGCTGATTGCCTCACTCATCGAACTGGAGCGGCAATTCTGGCGCCATGTTGAAACGGATACACCCCCACCCACGGATGGCTCGGAGTCTTCTGCGCGTGCCCTGCAATGTCTCTATCCCAGAGACAACAGCACCACGCTGGACTGCTCTGAGGACGAAGGACTGTGCGGTGACTTTAATGAGCTGCTGGACTTACGGGATCAGATATCGAGCTTGGCTGACCGCGAATCCAAATTAAAGCAGCGCATTCAGTCCGCCATGGGTGAATCCAGTCGTGCTGTCTTTGCCCAAGGCAGCATCTCCTGGAAGCGTAGCAAGGACAGTACGGGGCTGGATGTAGCCAAGCTACTCACGGATCAGCCCGAGCTACAGCAGGCCTACCCCCTCATCAAACCCGGCAGCCGACGCTTCATCGTCAACACTGCCTGACTTCCCACCGCCTTCATCCTCCTTTTAACCCACGCCCGGCACGGTGATCCCGTTGCTGGGCTTTTTCGTTTCGGAGATCCCCATGCAACCGCTTATGCAATTGCTTCGCTGGGAGAGCGCCATCATCACGCGACTGGAGTTTGAACTTCAGATCGAACGAGAGGCCGCTTCCCAACTACTGGATACCCATCCTGCACTTATCCGCAAGGCGTGGCACTCACAGCGCAGTGCTCAGGACACCGCCGACCAACTCATTGCACTCAGTACCAAGGAGAAAACCAAATGATCAAGGGACTCGCCATCACGCCGCCCGTGCTCGGGCGTATCTCGATTGGCCGTGTGGTGGAAAAGCATGGCAAGCGTCTTCCGGAAAAGGATGACCAGTTCACCATCACCACCCAGGTGCAGAACAAAGACGGCTGGGTACTGCATCCGCTGGATGCGTCGCTGCGCAAGGATGCCCCTAACGGCAAGCTGCGCAGCATTCCCGTCAAAATGTTGTTCAACGATCCGGATCTGAATCTGCGTGCGGAATACACGATGTTCGACCGTCGCAACGGTCGGCCCTTGTGTGTCGGTAATGGCGAGACCTGCCGTCGCGTCAGCCGCAATGGCATTGAATCGCTGCCCTGCCCCTCACCGGATGCCTGTGAGGTTGGACGTGACGGTGCCTGCAAACCCTACGGCCGGCTCAATGTGCGTATTGGTGAAGAAAAGGATTTGGGGACGTTCATATTCCGCACCACCGGCTTCAACAGCATTCGCACGCTCACAGCCCGCCTTGCCTATTTCAAAGCCATCTCCGGTAACCGCCTGGCATGCATGCCGCTTAACTTGACCCTACGCGGGAAGAGCACCACGCAGAGTCATCGGGCACCGATCTACTTCGTGGACCTTGCGGTACGTGAAGGGATGTCTTTGGACGATGCGGTGATACAGGCCGTTGAAACCGACCAGAAGAGACGTGAATCCGGCCTCGATCAAGAAGCCCTGGATCAGGCAGCGAGGTCTGGCTTTGCCAATGGACTGTTTGAAGACTCCGTGGAAGAGCGCGCGGATGTATTGGCGGAGTTCTATCCCGAGGAAGACAGCGGCAACAGTAATGGGGCTTCCATTAACAACAACAGCCAAGCCCCCAGTGGACTCAAAGCCAAACTGGGCGCCCGAGCCCAACAAGCAGCCACCAATACCGAAGGTGAAACATGAGACGCAAGAAAGAGGAAATCCCGCCCCTCATCACCGGTCTGCTGATGGAGGACGGCAAAGGCGGCTTTGTTCCGGCTACGGCAGAAAGGATTCTGGCGATGGCACGGACTGTTGCAGAACAACGCCTCGCCAAAGGCGCCTGTCTTGATTCACCCAATATCGTTCGGGAGTGCCTGCCGGCACTACTGGGCGCCTACAGCGAGGAACGGTTCGGGGTGTTGTTTCTAGACAGTCAGAACAAACTGATTGCTTACGAAGAAATGTTCCGGGGAACGCTGGGTTCGGCGACGGTACATCCTCGGGAAATCGCCAAAGCAGCACTGGGTCATCATGCCGCTTCGGTGATCTTGGCCCATAACCATCCTTCCGGAAATCGTGAACCGAGCCAAGCCGATATCCAAATTACCCAACGCATCAAGGAAGCACTGGGCCTACTGGAAATCAAAGTCACGGATCACCTCATCGCCACCGGCACCACTACGGTGTCGATGGCGGAAAAGGGGCTCATCTGAGCCTCTTTTTTTTGGTCCAAACCATTACGAAAAACTAGTGACCAGTTTCTTTACCGTAGAGTAGTTTACACGTCGAAACAGCCGCGGCAGAATCAAGACCCTATCACCCGAAAGAGCCAGCGGATGGCAGACCTCAAACACGAAGTCCTCTTGCGCCTAAAAGGCATCGAACTTATCTCCTACTGGGAGGGGCGTCTGATCACCTCCCAGTTGATGGAGTGGTTCGGTATTAGCCGCCAGCAAGCCTCCGCTGACATCAAGCACTATCTGCACTCCTTTAATCCCGGAGCCCTAATACACAGCCCCTCCGTCAAAGGATACGTACCTGTCCCAGGATTCACGCCTGCGCTGACAGCAGGACACATCAACGAGTACATGGGCCTAATTGCCGGCCAGGGAGATCAGCCTTTGGCATCCGTGCTGGAAACCCATGCCAGCGTTGCCTCTGTCCAACTTCCAGATCGCTCCATTCGACCAGAAGTCGTCAGAGAGCTGATTAAGGCCTGTCGTAGTCGGAGCAACCTCAAGATCCTCTACGCATCCATGTCGAACCCACAAATTCACGAGCGAATGATTGCCCCGCATACCCTCGTGTATAGCGGCTTTCGGTGGCATGTGCGCGCTTGGTGCTATTCGCGGAACAACTACAGAGACTTCCTCATCTCGCGCATAGATCGCACTCCAAAGGCATGTGGATCGTCCGAGCATGGCCCAGAAGAAGATCAGCTCTGGGTCGAAGACGCGACCATTACTTTAATCCCCAACGAGCAGCTTGAGGATGCACAAAAGGCTCTCGTTGAGCGTGACTTCGGCATGCCGGATGGGCGGCTGCAGCTCCGGGTTCGTAAAGCTCTGGCGCATTACACCCTGCAGCGATACCAAGCGGCGATTAGCGAAGTTGAAGCGGATCGCGTCAAAGAGCACCCCCTGCAATTACTCCCCGCAGATCGGTCGAAACTTGAGCCGTATCTGTTCACGCAAGAGGGAGACTGACGTCATGCAGGTGTTCAGATACGACTCCGACCTTCTGGGTGGCTCATTGCAGGTGCGGGAGTGCCGTGTCATTGCCGACCTGCTGCTGCGGCACGCATCGCCGCAAGAGTGGGATGAAGTCATCAAACAGCAAAACCTGCTTCAGAAACGCAGCCCAGCCTCGGCCAAGCGCGTCTCACAGGCGTTGCGTAAACGGCTTGAACGCCTGGATGCACCTTTTTGGCGAGCAATTCGAGATGGCGATGATGAGCTGGCCACTCAAGTAGCCTTCTGTGCCGCTCTGGATAGAAATCTTCTTCTGGTTGAGTTCATTGAGACCATTGTGCATGACGCCTTCGTCACACGGTCAGGGGCGCTTGAAAATTATCACTGGAATGAGTTTCTTGATGAGCGCAGCCATAAAGACCCATCAATTCTTGATTGGACAGAGTCCAGTAGAAAGAAAATGGCACAGATTACATACCGCATGCTGGCGGAAGTTGGGCTTCTGAAAAGCACCCGCAGCATGAAACTGAAGCATTTATTGGTACGCCCAGAGGTCAGAACCTTGCTGGATGAAAGTTACCGGCCTCGAATCAAGGCCTGCCTGGAAGTTTCCAGCCCAACCGAATAAAGAAGAAAGGAATAATGTCCATGAATGAGCGGCTGCAGGAAAGGCTGAATCAGATCCCCGAGAAGATCGTCAGCGAGACCTTTTTGAAAAGTCAGGGCTTGGGCAATGAGGTGGGATTCTGGATTTTTGACTACGCCCCGGAGGATGAACTCCAAGTGCGGGAGTACCTGCGCTTCTTGGAAGGGCATTTGCAGAAGAAGCACAGCCATCTGAAGGTGGCCAGCATCAATCTCTTGCATGTACTGAAGAATCTCTTGGACGAGCGAAATTTCGTCGACAAGGCCATCCTGATGCAAAAGACCAAAGGAGACCAAGCGCTGCTAAAGGCTCTTTCTGGCCCTTTGCACATGGACAAGTTCGCCCCCTACCTGATGGAGAAGAGTCGAGCCAATGAGCACGACATCATCCTTATCCATGGAGTGGGATCAGTCTGGCCGGTTTTGCGCGCACACAACCTGCTCAACAAGCTGCATGCCCTTCTTGGTCACAAGCCGGTTGTTCTCTTTTATCCCGGCCACTACTCCGGCCAGGCCCTTGGCTTGTTCAATAAAATTCCAAGCACCAACTATTACCGTGCCTTTCGCCTAGTTCCGTAAGAATTAAGGAAGATAACAACAATGAATATCAAGAACATATTTTCGAAGCAGCTTGACCGAGCGATTAACGGAGTGGTCAAAGCGGACCAATCAGACAATGCGACGGTATTCCAGGAGCTGGATGAGTACGTTGTCACGAAAGAGCTGGAAAGACATTTCCGTAGCTTCTTCGAGTCTTACAGCACGGACCTCAACGACCCTTCAATTGCCAATCGGGTTGGCGTCTGGATTAGCGGCTTTTTCGGGTCGGGTAAATCGCACTTCCTGAAGACGCTTTCATACCTCCTGGCAAATATTGAAACCCATGACCTTCAGGGCAGTGCCAAGAAGGCTGTCGAGTTCTTTGACGAAACCAAGCTTCGCGACGCCATGATCCGTGCCGATGTCGACAAAGCGGTCGCCAACAGTGCTGACGTAATCTTGTTCAATATCGACAGTAAAGCCAGCTCCAACGATGCCGGCAACCCCATCCTCAATGTCTTCCTGCGCGTTTTCAATGAGCATCAAGGCTTCAGCGGGGACCATCCCCACATCGCCCACATGGAGCGCCACCTGACTCAGCGAGGCGTCTACGACCAATTCAAAGCGGCATTTAATGCATCTACGGGAATGGACTGGGTCGAGGAGCGAGATGGCTTCCATTTCTACCAGGACAATATCGAAGAGGCCTTGGCATCTGTTCTAAAGCTCTCCCCAGAAGCCGCCAAAAAGTGGTTCGAAGAGGCCGAACAAACCTTCAGTGTTTCAGTTGAGAACTTCTGCAACTGGGTGAAGGAGTATCTCGATACCAAGGAAAACAAGAAGCATCGCGTCCTCTTCCTGGTAGACGAGGTTGGGCAATACATTGGTAGCGATACCAAGCTGATGCTCACCCTGCAGACCATCACGGAGAACCTTGGCACGATATGCAAAGGGCGCGCATGGATCATTGTTACCTCACAGGCCGACATGGAGGCAGTGCTGGGAGAGCTATCTTCATCGAAGGCAAATGATTTTTCCAAAATTGCCGGACGTTTCAAAACCCGACTATCACTGTCCAGCTCCAACACAGACGAGGTCATCCAGCGGCGTCTTTTGGAGAAAACGGACGAGGCCAAAGATGCCTTGAGGGCACTCTTTGAGCAGAAGGGCGACATCCTGCGTAACCAGATCACCTTCGACCGATCTGGCCCCACTCTGAAGAACTATGACAACGCCGAATCCTTTGTCAGCAACTACCCTTTCGCACCCTATCACTTCCAGCTGATACAGAAAGTCTTTGAGGAAATTCGGAAGGTAGGTGCCACTGGCGCCCACCTAGCCTACGGTGAGCGCTCTATGTTGGATGCATTCCAGATGGCCGCCCTGTCGATTGCCAACAAGGACATCGGCGCCCTAGTCCCGATGCACAGTTTCTATCGAGCCGTGGATGGGTTTCTGGACCCTGCCGTCAAACGAACCATTGATCAGGCCAATGAGAACGTCACCCTTGATCAGTTCGATGTGCAGACACTCCGTACGCTGTTCATGATTCGCTATGTCGACTTGATCAAAGGCACGCTGGATAACCTGGTCACCCTCAGCATTGAGCAAGTAGACGAGGACAAGCTTGCCCTGCGTCATCGAATTGAGGCGACGCTGCAGCGTCTGGAAAAGGAAAGTCTTATTACCCGTAACGGGGATGATTTCATCTTCCTGACCAACGAAGAGCGCGACATTACTCGCCAGATAAAGGCGACGGAAATCGCTGCCTCCGATGAAAACAAGGAATTGGCCAACCTGATTTTCAAGGATCTTCTGAAGGACAAGAACAAATACCGCTACCAGATCAACAAAACCGATTACATCATCGGGCGCTTTGTAGATGGGCATAGCCTTGACGGTAAGTATGAATGTGATCTGCGGGTTGAGGTTATTTCCCCGCTGGATTTGGATTACGCGCTATACAACGATGCAGGTTGCATCAACAAGAGCACCGAAGCCCCTGCCGGCATGGCCGTCCTGAGGCTGCCCGATGACAAGGACTTCTTTCGTGAGTTGCGGACCTGGCTCAAGACCAATAAGTACATTCGCCTTAATGATGACGGTAGTCAGCCGGAACTGACACGCATTCTTTCCGACCGTGGCCGAGAGAATCAGGAGCGCAAGAAGCGGCTCCGCCTCACGCTCGAAGACATGCTCCTGAAGGCGGGGATCTATGCATTAGGCCAGCACCTGAAGCCTGGCAGCAACAACCTCCAGACCAAGTTTGATGAGGTCTGCCAGTATGTCCTGGAGAACACCTACACCAAGCTTGGCTATATTCGCGTCTTCCAGAACGACACGGATCGCGAACTGCATGCAGTTCTGCATACCGATGATATTGGCCAAATTGGGCTTACCTTGAATGGCGAGGAAGGTAATCCCCAAGCCGTCAAAGAGATTGAGCAGTTCATCAGTCTCAGTGCTTCCGGAAATGATCGCTTGCTCGTATCCGACATTGTCGACCGCTTCAACAAGCGCCCATTTGGCTGGCCAGATGGTGAAGTTTTACTGATCCTGGGGAGATTGGCGGCGGCGGGACATATCTCCTTTCACTCCGGTGGCCCAAGCTTACAGCTTCCCGAAGTCTTTGATCTTTTGACCAACAGCCGTCGTCGCCGCGAAGTCTCTGTACAGAAGAAGCGGCTGACCGATGACGCACAGCTCAAGCAGGCACGAGCCCTTACCCAAGATCTCTTCAATGCTCTCGGCCCTGCAGCCGAAAAAGAACTATTCGAGTTCTACACCGGACATCTGACGACTTGGCTGACCAATCTCAAGTCTTACAAGAGCAAAACGGATGTCGGCCGCTTTCCGGGCAAGGACGCTATCGAGAAGGCCATCCTCAGCTTGCAGCGCTTGCTGAGTAACCGTGACAGCGTCGACTTCTTCAAGGTAGTTGTTGATGACAAGAACGAGTACCTCGATCTTGAAGAGGACTACCGCGACTTGCATGAGTTCTTTACGAACCAGTTGCATACATGGCAACAGCTGCAGAGCGCACTGCGCCGATTCGATAAGAACAAGCAGGCACTGAACAAGAACGAGTCCGCCCGTAAGGCACTTATGGAGCTGAACGCCATCGAAGGCAGTGCAGCTCCGTATAACCAGCTAAACCGCGTCGCGGGCTTGATTGAGGCCGTTGAAAGTATTAACGCCGAGCTCCTCACAGAACAACGAGACAAGGCAATTAACCATGTCGATGAGAAGCTGGCACAGCTGCAGTCTGAAATTGATAAATCCGGCATCTCCACTCCAGAACTGTGTAACCGCCTTCTCCGTCCCCTGCAGTTAATCAAGACCGATATTGCTGCGGAGGCGAGTATCGCCACCATATTGATGCTGCAGAGCCAGACCGCCGATGAACGTCTGCATGAGGCCGTTGATGAACTGGAGAACGCCATTCAAAGCGAAGCTGAATGCGCCAAGCGTCTCCCACAAGTGCGTGAAAGCGAACCAGGGAGTGGCGCTGGACAGCCTACACCGACCACTGTCGTCAAGCCTACACCACCCCTCAAGCCAATCGTAGAGGTTGCCGCGACCAGTGTATTCAACAAGCTGGGCAAAGGGGTTTATCTGGAAACCCAGAGCGATATCGACAATTTCATATCGGCGCTGGGTAGAGAGCTGGCAAGTGCGATCAAGGAAGGCAAGCGCATCCGGATTCGCTGAAGAAAATTACTACTACGGCAAATGACGTCGGTTAAATGGGAGGGTGTGACCAGCATGGACAATAAGAAGCCATCCAGCAGTGAACTGCGTGAACAACGCCTAAATGAACTGGTGGACTCATGCCAGAACCACATGCTGGCCAATCTCATTGGCCCATTCGGTCTGACACCTGCCATGTTCAATGACAAGGATGGCGGCAGCGTTACCACCAATCACAACTTCGAACAGGGCGTCGTTGCTACAGAAGACGACAAAGTCCGCCACGATGGTTGGGTCAAGTCCAAGCAGGACTACGACCGCTCAGCATACGACAAGGAACTTCCAGGCAAGAGGAAGGCCATGTTTCAGGATCCAGCACCCATCAAGAGTGTTGCCACAGGCGGGGAACTGACGCGGGACGGTCAAACCCATCTCGACCACATGATCTCGGCGCACACGATTGAAACAGACGCCAAGAATCACCTGCACATGACCCAACAAGAACGGGTACGCATGGCCAATCAGGATGCGAACCTGAGGCCCATGGAAAGCAACATTAACCAGTCCATTGGTGATTCAGACAAGATGGAATGGGCCAATCGTGAGCGCAAGAAGGATCCGGGAAAGACAAACGCCGAATCCTTCGGAATCGACAAGGAGTTACTTAACCGGCACTTCAATGAAGCAATGCTTCAGGTCAAGCAAGACCAAATGCTGGCGCAAATTGAGAAACAGGGCGTTGAGTTGGCGACTACCAGCGCGGATGCCGCCGGACGAAATGCTCTGCGTCACGCAATCGGCGTTCTGATGCATGAAGGAATTACGGCATTCATCGCTGAGATCAGGTCTCTATTGGCCAAAAAGAGTCTGGACAACCTGATTGATGAAATAGTTGAAGCATTCAAACGTGTAATTGATCGCGTATCCCGGAAGTTTGAGCATGCATTTGAGGCAGGAACCAGTGGGGGAATTCAGGGGATCATCAGTAACATCCTGACCTTCCTGATTAACAACCTTGTGACCACCTCCGCAAAGGTAGTGACCATTATCCGCGAGGGTTTAAAGGGCATTTGGAAAGCAGTGAAGATGCTGCTTGACCCACCGCCGAACATGCCAGCTGCAGAAGTCGCGCGGAATGTCACCAAAATCATTGCTGGCGTGATAACCACATCACTCGGCATGATGCTTGAGGAGTCCGTAAAGGGCGGCCTGATCGCCATTGCGCCATTCCTTGCCCCGTTGATAGACATTGTTGCCCCCGTCATTACCGGGATCCTGACCGGCGTAGGCACCGCCGTAACCATCTACACCATTGATCGATTCTTTGACTGGCTTTCGTCCACGGGCACAGAGCTGCTGGAAGCTTGTGAGGGACAGCTGGAAGCCAATCGTCAGAACATCGAATACATGACGCAGTGGCTGACGAGCCAGCAACAGAACTCCAACCACTACCAGTCGCTTATCAGCGGAAACCAGCTTATCGCCTGGACGTTCGAAGAGGCAAATGAAGCACATGCCGAGACTGTGGATTCCTTGAAGCGTCAATCCGATTCTGCCGATCTGTTTCATCGAGAAACAGAGAAAATTCTTACTGATCTTGCGAAGGAAGAAGATGACCTACTCGGCATGCTGGATGCGTACGAGAAAGGAGACAAGCCATGAACCAGATCGTCAAGCACATGGGAAACATCTCCATCCCGCAAGAAATGCTGGATCAGGTTGACATGAACACCCTTCTGAATGACTTCGCAAGAGACTTCAATAGTCTGGATGACATCAAGAAGGCACGCGAACGTCACGAGAGCCGCAACGCCCTGTCCAGGTGGTGGAACAAGGACGAACTGGAGAAAGCCCAGCTTGACTCAGTTCAGCTGCAGGCCAGATATGCCAAAAGCATTGGCCAGCTCATTGTCATTTCAGTTGCACAATCAGCGACCCTCAATGAGCAGCAGCGCATTATGGGTGAGCAGCAAACCCACATTAAAAAACAGGCCGATAGCATTCAAAAGGCAAACGAAACCATTTATGCCCAGCAAGAACAACTGGCCAAGCAACAGACTGATCTTGAGAAGCTAATTAAGGACTATTTCCTGCTCAAGGGCCTAACAACCAACGAAGCCAAGCGGCTGATTGCTATTGCGAATGAGGTAAAGCAAACAAAGGAGGATATTTTATCTCGCTTTGAGGCAACTTCCACGCAAGTTGAGAATTCAATCTCTTCTAATCGTCGCACCGAAAATAAAGTTTCTGTGCTCTCGGAGAAATTAACTTCACTCTCAGATAGCCTAAATACACATAACCTCAATTTATCTGGGCTCCGAGGCACGATGCAAAGAGAGTCAACAGCTCTTGATACTCGGTTAACCACCCACATAAACCAGGTTTCTGCCATTAGCGAAAGACACATCGCGGACATTAAGAGTGAATGCATGGCTCAGCTAGCAATACAGCTGAGATATATCAAAGCGCTTGCGATAGGGCTCGGAGCCTCAACACTTGGCCTGTTCGTACACCACTATTTCTGGCAGTAACTGCGGACAAACTATCCATCATGAATACAAGCAATATTAAAAAATACGCTCCGAAGGCCCGCAAGGACTTTATTGCCGCCATGACCAAGCAGGCGGCCAAGTATGGCATTACTGCAAAAGGCATTGAGACCGTTGAGCAGAAGGGGGATCTGGCACTGATCGGTGACCGCCCCTTCCCCGCCTCGGTCATTCGCCCACGCGCAGCGCTTGTGAAACGAGTTGAGCAGCTGGGATTTGACCAGGCCATGGAGCAGGCTGCCTACAGCTGGTTCAACCGCTTGTGCGCCATTCGCTATATGGAGATCAAGGGTTTTCTGGAGCATGGCAGGCGTGTGCTGAGCACCATCGACGGTTCCAGCGGTATGCCGCAGATCCTCGACGACTGCCTGGATATCGAGCTGGAGGGGCTGGACAAAGCCCTAGTCACTCAACTGAAGCTGGACGGCACCAAAGATGAAGAGCTGTATCGCGAATTGCTGCTGGCACAGTGTCACGCCCTGCATAACGCAATGCCCTTTCTGTTCGAGGCAATCGACGACGCTACTGAACTTCTGCTACCGTACAACCTGACCAAAACCTACTCGCTGATCCGCGAATTGGCCGAGGCCATTCCGGAGGCAGACTGGCATGACGTTGAAATTATCGGCTGGCTGTACCAGTTTTACATCTCAGAGAAGAAAGACCAAGTCATGGGCAAGGTGGTCAAAAGCGAAGACATTCCCGCCGCCACCCAGCTGTTCACTCCCAACTGGATTGTTCAGTATCTAGTGCAGAATTCTGTGGGCCGCCAATGGCTACAGACCTATCCCGACTCGCCGCTCAAGGACAAGATGCCCTACTTCGTGGCCCCCGGCGAGCAGCCTACTGAGGTACAGGCGCAACTGGCCGCCAATACATCCGAGAGCATCGACCCGCTGACCATCAAGGTGCTTGATCCGGCATGCGGCTCGGGCCACATCCTGGTAGAAGCCTACAAGGTGCTGAAGGAGATTTACACCGAGCGTGGTTTCCGTTCCCGCGACATCCCGCAATTGATTCTGGAAAATAATTTATTCGGTCTCGATATTGACGACCGTGCCGGCCAGCTCGCCGGTTTTGCCCTGATGATGCTCGCGCGAGAAGACGACCGGCGCATCTTCAACCGCATGACCGAGTCCGGGTTCAAACTCAACGTGCTGGCACTGCAAGAAAGTCGCCACCTCGATTTCGCTGCACTCTGGAAGGCCCTCAACCTGACTAGCGACTGGCATCGCGGTCAGTCACAGAGCCTGTTCGACAATGAACAAACGGATCTTGCCGCCGACCATTCAGACAACCGCAATCAGTTGCTGAAAGCCACCCTGCAGCGCTTTACCCAAGCCAAGACATTCGGCTCGCTGATCGAAGTACCTGCAGGTGATGCCGCACCACTGCTCGAACTGCTACAGCAGCTACGCCAGCTGACCAAAGACGGCGACTCCATGCAGAGGCCAGCAGCAGAAACCCTGCTGCCCTATGTGCAACAAGCCTGGATACTGGCGCAGCGCTTCGACGCGGTCATTGCCAACCCACCCTATATGGGCAGCAAGGGCATGAATGCCGACCTCAAGGACTTTGCCAAAAAGACTTACCCAAACAGCAAGTCAGATTTGTTTGCCATCTTCATGGAGCACGCCTTCACGCTGCTTGAACCCAATGGCTACAACGCGCAAATCAATATGCAATCGTGGATGTTCCTGTCCAGCTACGAACAGCTGCGCGAATGGCTTCTGAAAAGCACCACCATCATCACCATGGCCCATTTTGGCGCGCGCGCCTTCGATAGCATCAGTGGCGAAGTGGTCTCGACGACCGCCTTCGTGATCAAAGGCGTCACCAATCCAAGCTATGCCGGCACGTATATCAGGTTGGTGGATGGCAAGTCTGAAGCCGAGAAAAGGGCCATGCTGCTGAAGGCCATTCAGTGATCAGCAACGCTGAAAGCCATCGGCCTCGCCTACTGCATTGCTTTTACCCAATCAGATTCGTCAGCGGATGAAACTCAATTTGTCAGGGAGACCTAGGATGTCTAGCGAAGAAATCAAGCAGCTCAATACGCTGAAAACAAGAGATGATCATAAGCCTGTTGAATTCATCGCTCATGCCGACAAGTTCAAGCTGAAAGTCGGCTCTGAAGCATCTTGGGCAAGTCCCGAAGGGTTCGGGCACAAAGAGCTGCGTAGCCGCATTGAACCTTGGCTGACTTCACTGTTCCAGTCGGAGCACCTTTCACTGCTGGCTGGCTCGGGCCTGACCCACGCAGTGCATTACCTGGCCGCCGAAAAAGGCGCTGCCGGCATGGGCGCTCTGACACTGAGCAATCATTACGCTGAAATCAATCAAGCGGCAGAGAAAGCAGCAGAAGCGGCCGGGCGTAAGAAGGGCAATCTGGAGGATCAGCTGCGTGTTGCCAACGAATTGCTGCGCGGCTTGGAGATTCTGCAGAAGGACAGCGAAGCTGAAGCCCTTTTGCGCAAGGAGCTTCAAATGGGCATGCAGACCTTCGCGAAGTCGATTCTGAGCAGCGAAGCAGGCATTGCCACCGCCGAAGAAGGCAAGCGCGAGCAGGCGTCCAACACCTTGGTCACTTTTCTGATGAGCTTTGCCAGCCGCACCGGGGTGCGTGATCGCCTGAACATCTTCACAACCAACTACGACCGTCTGATCGAAGCCGGAGCAGAGCTGGCCGGGCTGCACCTGCTGGATCGGTTCCTAGGCAACCTCATGCCGATCTTCCGCTCTTCGCGGCTGGATCTCGACATGCACTACAACCCGCCCGGCATACGGGGAGAGCCTCGTTATCTGGAGGGAGTGGCGCGCTACACCAAGCTTCATGGCTCTGTGGACTGGGTGCAGACGGGCAAGGACATCCGCCGTATCGGCTTGCCGTTTGGGGCAGAGAGCGTCGAACCCTATTTGCAGGCGCCGGGCCTTGGCGAAGTCACAGCTCATCAGCTGATGATCTACCCCAATGCCGCCAAAGACAGGGAAACTGCCGATTACCCCTACGTGGAGCTGTTTCGCGATCTCGCAGCCGCTGTGTGCCGCCCTAACAGCACGCTGGTGACCTACGGCTACAGCTTTGGCGACGAGCATAT
>JAUXNL010000317.1 GCA_030684415.1 Moraxellaceae bacterium
GACTGAATTGCCAGGTTCACATCGGCCTTTAGCCCTGTGGAACTGCCACCAAAACCCTGTGGATAGAGATACACATTGGCATCAAGCTTGCCGAATGTATAAACAAGCCCCCAATTGAAAATCTCATCGGGATTGGGTGAATCAACGACCGCCACCTGAGTGTTGTATGCGTGAAGACGGGCATCCCGAATTGCGACGGCCATTGCCGCAGAGTCGGGCGCTAGAATAGAAAGCGCCCCTCCCACGGCGGCACAGCCAACTGAACTCAACGCACCGCTAGTCGGCAAGCTGCCGCCGAAGCAGATATTGCCCGGACCCTGACTGGCATTGATGAGATCAATAATGATCGGGATGCTCAAATCATGTGCACCCGCTCCCCCCGTGGTATACGCATTGACATTCGGCGTATTGCCGCCCATACGCTGCCAGTTGAAAAATCGTACTTGATTGCGATTGCCGGCGGACTCCCCGAGAATCCACGCATAATTGGTATCAAAATCCCACTGCGCCAAAATATTAAGACCCTCCGTCCGAGCGGCGGGATTGATCGCCCCGTTGTAATTGAAGGAGTCCAATGCCCCCCAGCTATGGCCATAATTCACGGCGCCCGTGCCATACCCTATGCCTCCCGAACCCAGCCGCAACGTCGCATTGCGTATACCGCCTTCCCAGCCGAACAACACCAATGGAGAGCGATTGACCTTATCGAAGTCACCCACAGGGGATACGGCGTAGTAAAGATCGAAATTCAGATCGAAATCCATAAAAGGCGCATTGAGGTATAGCCCATTATTTGAGTCGATGCCCAGTGTGCCGTAGCCGCGGCCACCGGCACCATTAGTAGTACGAAAGCCGAAATTGAAGTTGCGCAAACTCAGTTCAGGGCTGCCCGTCCCGCCCTGCCGATACATCACATCGCCCACCGAAGTGAGATTGAGGTAGGCACTGGCAAAACTGGAGTCAAATGCAGCACGATTGATGACTTCCAAGGAGCCCGTAGTATCAATAAACATCTGCCCTGCCGTATTGGCCGGGTGTCCTGCCAAACCGATACCGCCAGAGGTCAGCCGCACATTGTTCCATTCCAGTTTGAGGCTCGCTAAGCCATCCGTGCCATTTCCACCGAGATCACCGGTCAGTGTGACAGGACTGGCACTCGTAATGTTCAAATTATCGAGATTCAGCCGCTGCTCGTAGGGCAAAGCCAGATCGGTACTCCACTGCGCTTGGGCAAGCGATATGCCTGCACCAGGCAGTGTCAGCTCCACTTGCAAACCATCCTGCGCCGCAACCGCACCCAAGGCGTCATCATCAAGCTGATGAGGGGATGCCTGCACTAATGCAGGCACCAGAAGGCATAGAAGGAAAAGTCGTTGGTGCTTTAACAAAATAGACGCCCTCCGTAGCAATTCGAGGGAGGATCAATGTTGAAGTCCGGGTTGTAAGCGGCCATCCCTGGCCGACCAAGTGCGCTAAGTAATGTCCCCAAATCAAGAATGCCAACAGTCACTCGATCTGATCTTCCCCCGATTTCCCGGACACTT
>JAUXNL010000320.1 GCA_030684415.1 Moraxellaceae bacterium
ACCACGCGCCAGTGCAAGCTCGGCGAAGAAGTGTTTGTGTTGCTGACGCTGATGGATGATCCGGAGCGTATTCCGGTCACCGGCAAGGTGATCTGGGTGAACACGCGCAATCAGGGGCTGCGTGCAGCCGGTATCGGTATCCAGCTCTCGGGCGAAGAGGGCGACAAAGCGCGCCGCAAGATCGAGACGCATCTGGCGGGCGCCACGCACTCGGATCGCCCCACCAGCACGATGTAACGGGATTCGGACCTGACCGGGCCGGCTTTTGCCGGCCTTGTTGTTTTTTCGGGCAGCTGTTCTAGCGGGTTGTCATTTTTATCCAGCAAGCCCTCGCGGTGCTGCCCATAGCAGGAAGTCTCTTCTCATGTTTATTGATTCACATTGCCATCTTGACCGGCTAGAGCTCGACAAGCTCGGCACCGACCTGGACGGTGCGCTAGCGCTTGCCCGTGCGCGTGGCGTCGGGCATTTCCTCTGCATAGGGGTTGATCTGGAAAGCCTGCCCAACGTACTGGCGGTCGCTGAAAAGTACGACGATGTGTCCGCGTCGGTGGGCGTGCACCCGTTGCATCTGGAGTCGCTGGAGCCCGAAATCGAGCAACTGATTGCACTGGCGGCGCATCCGAAGGTGGTCGCGATTGGCGAAACCGGGCTGGATTACCACTACGACAAGGAGAGCCCTGCCGATCAGCAACGGCGCTTCCGCAAGCATATCGAGGCGGCGAAGCGTGCCGGCAAGCCCTTGGTGGTCCATACGCGGGAAGCGCGTGCTGACACAATCGCCATCCTGAAAGAAGAGGGCGCCTCGGCCGGTGTGCTGCATTGCTTTACAGAGGACTGGGACATGGCGCGCGCCGCGATTGATCTCGGTTTTTATATTTCCTTCTCCGGCATTGTCACCTTTGCCAATGCACGCGAGCTGCGCGAAGTGGCCGTCAAGGTGCCGGCAGACCGTCTGCTGATCGAGACCGACTCGCCCTGGCTGGCGCCGGTGCCGTATCGCGGCAAAACCAACCAGCCCGCCTATGTGACGGATGTGGCCGCGTGCATGGCGACGTTGCGTGGGGTGTCGGTGGAGACGATTGCTGAGCAGACCACGGCCAATTTTCGCCAGCTTTTTTCGGCCGGTTGAGCACTCAGCCGGCAGGCCGTCGTCAAGCGAGCCTGCGTCATGAATGTAGCGCATGAAACTCGATTCGGCGGCTTGCTTCGCTGACAGCTCGCCACAGTGTTTCTGAGCGGCCGGGCAGGGGTTTCCCGTAGTCATCCAAAATCAGGCGTATCACTTTGCCGCTTGCTGAAAATGCTGTTCAGCAAGCGGCTTCCCGGCCGGGGAGGGCCGGGTCGCGAATCAACCACGCTTGCGTGATTGATTCTGCGTGGAGCGATTCCGGACATGTGCCAGAGTCGTGGGCTGGAAAAGTTCGGGATGGGCGTTTTCAGCTAGCTGTTAATGGTGTCGATGGGCTTGGCCCGAGCGGCTGCGAGCGACGCGGAGGCTTCTGGCAGAGACAGGCTGATGGTGTGATGAGCTGGCGAAATCTCAGCATGCGCGGGTTCGTTCAGGGCATTCGCAGCCAGTCGCTTTCTGCGCAGGTAAAGCCTAAGGCTCCCTGCCTTACAGCCTTGTGGGCGGCGTCAGTGGCGTGTTGGCGGTTGCCATGACGGTATTCATGGCAAGCAGATGATGAGTGAGCGGTATGTTTTCGGGCCGGACCGTATGGTCATTGGCCAGAATGCTTGCCTATACTGGCGCGTATGCTTGTCTGACAGACTCTAAGTCAGGACAATGCGCGTTTTTCAACCGGGCCCCACGTTCGGGCCCGAACGGACCAGAGGGAATGCAACATGAGTGACTTGGCCAAGGCCACGCAGAAGGCAAGGGAGTTTCGCCAGCGCGAGCAAGCGATTCTGGATTGTGCCCTGCAGCTTTTTATCGAGATGGGCGAAGACAAGGTGACCGTCGAGATGATTGCCGACAAGGTCGGCATCGGCAAAGGCACCATCTACAAGCATTTCGAAACCAAGAACGAAATCTACCTGTTGCTCATGATCCGTTATGAGGAAGAGCTGGCGGATCTTTTCCGTCGTGTCGATATCCAGGGTGACAAAGAGTCGCTGATGCGCGAGTACTTCCGCTTCCGCGTGCAGGACCCGGACAAGTACCTCCTGTTTGATCGCCTTGAATCCAAG
>JAUXNL010000323.1 GCA_030684415.1 Moraxellaceae bacterium
CTTGGATCGTTTGGATGAGTTTACTCCATTCGCCCCGAACATGAAACCGGACTAAGTCGGGCACCAAAGGATTCACGATCACGCCCGCCGCCTGGAAAAACATGTTGGCCACCGCGCGCACAGTGGTGAATGCGGGCACCACCGCGGCATCGAAAAGGATCGCGATCATCAAACTGGATCCATTCGTGACCGATTGGGTCAATATGCCGTTTCCTGTTAGCAACAAGGAGGAACGCAGGTTTTTCCATGCTCGCATCCAACTACCCCCTTTCCACCAAGGATATAGCGCGCTTAATCGGTGCCGAAACTCCAGAAACCAAAAAACCGCGAGAACCGTCCCCACCACACTGTAACTCACCGCGAAATCCCAAATACCGCCGCCCCCCATCGCCACGGCGATCACCACGCCGAACTGAAGCACCAATCTTTGAATCAGGCTAAGCCATTGCGCGCGCGCGTAGAGTCCCTGTGGGGGATAGAGGCGAACTAGCAGGCCACTTGTGGAGCCGAACATGCACCAGACTCCGACCATTAGGAGGAATGCGGAATCGAGTCGTTGCTTTTCGAGCAAAGAATCACCGACCCCTAGAAACAGACTGACTTTGCCCGCCCAAACCAGCGCGACGGCAATGACAAACTGCATTGCTCCAAGTAACGCCGCTACCCGTAACCCCGAGGCCAGAGTCGAACGTAACCGCCCTGCTCCCTTGGCGGCTGTAAGATTGAATTCGTTGCCGAGAAACCCTTGATGGCCGAGGTCGAGTGTGGACAGGATCGTGGTGGCGGCCATTAAGGCCAACCAAACTCCATAACGCTCCACCCCCCACATCTGCAACAGCAGAGGCACTAGGGCTAACGTCAGCATTAGCGAAACGACGAATCCTGCGAATCCCGCCACAACGCCAGCACGTGTCCTTTTCTCTATGCTCATGTAGAATGACGAGCTCCGATATTTGGAGCAATCAACGAACCCGCACCGGAATCGCAAAGCCTACCCGAGTTTCCATGCAATTGGAAAAGCGCATTGTCATCCGCCGGATGCCACCCTGATCGCCATCGTGCGAGCGGATCTGCATATTTTATAGACCATCGACCGAGCCAACGCGCCAATCTCGTTTGTTTGGACGAGAGGTGATCGTAAAACACTGCGGAATTTTGATCCAACAAAGCTTGCGCAATCACCTGCAACTGAGGCGGCGCATCAGTCGCAGCTAGCGCCATGATTAGTGCCGCTCTCTTATGCACCGGCCACTGCTTCACCTCGGTTTCGAGCAAGGTTTCGCTAAAAAACCGATTCTGAATAGCAAATTGGCAAAGAAGCCGTCTCACATGCGCAATTTCTACTCCACCTTGCCGCCGGCTTAATCCTTGAGCGCTCCCGCTATTTCCATGTTCGCGATATTGCGCTGTAGGTTTTGGATTATAGATCCAGCCGCCAAGAATCGCTGCTTTCCCGAACAATAAATAGTCTATGCAATATCGTAAAGTTGAGGGTCCGCTAAAGATTCTGTCATCCAGCATTGATCTCCGAAAACCAACGCTAACACACTGCGCTTGGCTGCGAAAAAGCCAGAGTGGCAAGGATTGTTCCGAAATAATCTGGCAAGCACCGCCGGATCTTTCGAATCCAGTAACCTGCTGCAGTTCACCCGAACTGCCGAAATGCTGAGTTGAACATGA
>JAUXNL010000135.1 GCA_030684415.1 Moraxellaceae bacterium
TTCTTCGCGCAGGGCCTTGCACGCCTGTGCGCCGGAGTAGTCGAACTCACAGGCCTGGCCGATGACGATGGGGCCGGCGCCGATGATGAGGATGCTGTTGATATCGGTACGTTTTGGCATTGCTCTTTAATCCGCTTAATCCGCGTTCTTGTGCAGAGGGCGGGTGGCTCGCTGTGCGATACACCCGCAAACAAAAGACATTGGCATCTTGGCGAAGCCGGCCCCGAGGCCGCCCCGCCCGGGGTTACTGGCGCGCGCTCATCAACTCGATGAAGTGATCGAACAACGGCGAGGCATCGTGCGGGCCGGGGCTGGCTTCCGGATGCCCCTGGAAGCTGAACGCGGGCTTGTCGTTGCGATGGATGCCCTGGTTGCTGCCATCAAACAGCGAGCGATGCGTTGCGCGCAACGTGGCCGGCAACGTGGACTCGTCCACGGCAAAACCATGATTCTGCGAGGTGATCATCACCACGCCTGTTTCCAGCACCTGCACCGGATGGTTGGCGCCATGGTGACCCAAGCCCATCTTCAGGGTTTTGGCACCCGAAGCCAGCGCCAGCAACTGATGGCCAAGGCAGATCCCGAAGACCGGAATGTCGGTCTCCAGAAAGGCTTTGATGGCGGCAATCGCATAATCGCAAGGCTCGGGATCGCCCGGGCCGTTGGAGAGGAAAATACCGTCCGGATTCAAGGCCAGTACCTCGGCAGCGGACGTTTGCGCCGGCACCACGGTCACCTCGCAGCCCCGATCCACGAGCATGCGCAGGATGTTCACCTTCACGCCGAAATCATAAGCGACGACCTTGAACTTAGGAGGCGCAGAGGGAGTGACGTGCCCCTGACCCAGCACCCAGCTTCCCTCCGTCCACTGGTAGCGTTCCTTCACCGACACCACTTTGGCTAGGTCCATGCCTTTGAGGCCGGGGAAGGCACGCGCGGCCTCCAGTGCCCGGGCCTCATCCACCGCATCGCCGGCGATGATGGCGCCGTTCTGGGCGCCCTTCTCACGCAGGATGCGGGTCAGGCGACGGGTATCGATGTCGGCGATGCCGACCACGTTGCGGCGCTTGAGGTAGTCCGACAGTGACTCCTGCGAACGGAAACTGGCGGGAATCATGCTGAGATCACGGATGACAAGACCGGCCGCCCAAAGCTCGCTGGCTTCCTCATCTTCCGCGTTCATGCCGGTATTGCCGATATGCGGGTAGGTCAGCGTGACGATCTGGCGGCAGTAGGACGGGTCCGTCAGGATTTCCTGATAGCCCGTCATGGCGGTATTGAAGACCACCTCGCCGCTGGTGAGGCCATCGGCGCCAATGGAAATCCCGCGGAAGACGCTGCCGTCTTGCAGGACCAGAAGGGCGGGCTTGCTCAAACCTACCTCCAATAACAGGTGAGTGCGGAAGGTGGCGCTCCGGCAGTTGCCGGCCTGCAAGCAGGGCGCGCGCGTAAAAAAGCGAGAAAGAGGAACTCCTTCTCGCTTTCCATATATAGGGACTGTGCCGGGCACGAATTGAGCGCGGATTGTACGGAAGCCGACCCGGACTGTCCAACCGCATGGGCCGTCATTGCCTGTCTGACGGGTCAGCGTCGCCGTACAGGGCGAACATGCCGCCGGTCGGTCGACCCTGCCTTGTTGCCGGAGCCGGTCTTATGCTGCGATGCCGCAAAACCCGCCGGCTTTAGCGCCTGCGGTCAACAAGAACAAAGACGTTCCAATCCAAGAGGGCCGACATGGACCCCACCCAGCTCGACAACCTGCGCCAGCTCCTCAACAACCGTGGCTGGCGCCTGCATTTTCCCGCCCCGCTGGAGGCGGAGTTCCAGGCCGACTACACGGCGCGCTACCAGACCCACATGATCATTTCCGGACTGCTCGGCGTGCTAGCCCTGCTGGCCTGCGGCGTCATCGATCCGATCTGGATGCCGGACGTCATGACGGAGCTCTGGACCATCCGCATTGCCACCACACTGCCCATCCTGGTACTGCTGCTGTTCAGCCGCACGCCCTTCCTGACCCGCCACATGCAGGCGGTCACGGCGACCGGCGCCTGCATTTTCGTGGCAGGGCTGGTGGCGCTCTCACATACCGCCACCGAGCCCTTCAACCACTATTACGCGGGCGCCATCACCTTGGTGATGCTGGTGGTGTTCGTGCTGTCGCGACTGCAGTTTGTCTGGGGACTCTGTTCGGCCGCGCTCATGATGATCATCCTGAACACGCATCATCTACTGATCGCTGGCTCCTCGCTGATGTTGATGACCATCCATAACTTCATCTTCATCGCGTCGGCCACGTTTGCACTGGTCGGCACGTTTCTGGTGGAGCGCAGCCTGCGCCAGAACTATCTGCAATCGCGCCTGCTGTCGTTTGAAAACCACGACCTCGAAGAGTCCAACCTGCGCCTGCAGTACCTGACCGCGATTGACGGCCTGACCCAGATTGCCAACCGCCGCAGCCTCGACATGACGCTGACAACCGAATGGCAGCGCGCCCTGCGCAAACGCGAGCCGTTGGGCGTGGTGATGATTGATGTCGACCACTTCAAGCTCTTCAATGACACCTACGGCCATCAGGCCGGCGACGAGTGTCTGCGCGGCGTGGCGGGTGCACTCAAGGACTTTGCCCGCCGACCCGGCGACATTGCCGCGCGTTACGGCGGTGAAGAGTTCGTGCTGGTGTTGACCAACGCCACATCGGCTCAGGCGCGCATCGTGGCCGAGCGCGTGCGCGACCGCATTCTTGAGCTGGCCATCCCGCACCAAAGCTCCAGCCACGGCAATGTCACCGCCAGTTTTGGCGTGGCCAGCATTGTCCCGACCAACCAGCACAACGGCCCCGAAGTCCTGCTGCTGGCAGCCGACCAAGCGCTTTATCGTGCCAAGCACTCCGGCCGCAACCGCGTGAGTGTGGACGGTTTGCCGGACGAAGATCAGGCGGTGGCGTAAGGCCTGCCGCGTCCGCTCCATAAAAAAACCGGCAACTGCCGGTTTTTTTATGACGCCTGTCTTCACGAGAATAGCAGCGACGACGCTGTCATTGCGTCAAACAGAAGGGCAGTAAATGCCCCCCGAACGGAGGCGCCAAATAAGCGGGAGCCATTCGGGCGGAGCACTCTTCGCTGAAGGGTAGCTCTTGACGGCCGCGCGATGATCTTTCGATAACCGATAAAGCCCCTCTTAAAGCCATTCTGCGACACAACGATCAAACGAGCGCTTAAGAACAACACCGGCCTGTGCTCAAGCCGCCACATCAGCGCAGCTTGAGCACATCCCGCATATCGTACAGCCCGGCGGGCTGCGCCGAGAGCCAGTCCGCCGCCCGCACAGCGCCACTGGCAAAATTCATGCGGCTGGTGGCCACATGGCGAATCTCCACACGCTCGCCTTCGCCGATGAACATGACATTGTGGTCGCCCACAATGTCGCCGCCGCGAATGGTCTGGAAGCCGATGCTCTGGCGTTCGCGCGCGCCGGTGTGGCCATGACGCTCGTACACCGCCACCTGCGCCAGATCACGGCCCAGCGCGCCGGCAACCGCCTCGCCCATCATCAGTGCCGTACCGGACGGCGCGTCCACCTTGTGCCGGTGATGTGCTTCGATGATTTCGATATCGACCGTGTCGCCGAAGGTTTCCGCCGCCAGCTCCAGCAAGCGCAGCGTGACGTTCACACCAATCGAATAGTTGCCTGAATACACCACGCCCGTGTCAGCCGCTGCCGCCTGCACCAGCGCCTTTTGCACCGCATCCAGACCCGTGGTGCCGATAACGATACGCTTGCCGGCTCGCCGGCAGGTCTCCACATTCGCCACCGTCACGGCGGGGATGGTGAAGTCGATCAGCACATCGAAGGCGTCCAGCGCCGCCTCGAGGCTGCCGCTGATGACCACGCCCAGCGCACCGACACCCGCTAGCTCGCCGGCATCGGCGCCCAGCAAGCTCGAATCCGGGCGCTCGATGGCGGCCGCCAGCGTGACACCTTCGCGGCCGTGCACGGCCTGTATCAGGGCGCGGCCCATGCGTCCGCCGGCACCGGCAATGGCAATGCGTGTCATGTCGAGCTCCGCTCAGCAATGAAGAAGAAGGCGCGATTGTAGCGGGCCGTGCTGTGTTGCAGAAACGGCTTTGACCGCTGGCTGAAAAATGCTTTCAGCCAGCGGTCAACCAGCCGGGGATGGGGTTTTGCATGCCCTTCGACAGACTCAGGACAAAGGGCATGCGGGAGCTTTCAGCGTCTCCCGGCCTATCGAAAAACAGAGAAAGGCACAGCGGACACCTTTACCGGCAAGCGCGTAAGCGCCTGCCGGTAAATGACGCGCTTACTTGTCGCCAAACAGGTTGAGCACAGAGTCGAACCAACCGGACTTTTTCGGCGAATGCTTGCTGCCGTCATCGTCCATGGTTTGCTGGAACTCGCGCAGCAACTCTTTCTGGCGCTTGTTGAGCTGCACCGGTGTCTCCACCAGCACGCGGCACAGCATGTCGCCGGGGCCACCACCGCGCACGGGAGATACCCCCTTGCCGCGCAAACGGAAGAGCTTGCCGGTCTGCGTGCCTTCCGGAATGCGCAGCTTCACGCGACCATCCAGCGTCGGCACTTCCAGCTCGCCCCCCAGCGCCGCATCTGCAAACGAGATGGGCACTTCGCAATACAGGTCGGCACCATCACGCTGGAAAATCTCGTGATCGCGCACTTGCACCTGCACATACAGATCGCCCGCCTGTGCGCCATTGGCCCCGGCCTGACCTTCGCCAGAAAGACGGATGCGGTCGCCCGTATCCACACCGGCCGGAATTTTCACGTCCAGCGTTTTGGTCTTTTCGACGCGCCCCTGGCCATGACAGGCATTGCAGGGGTCCTTGATGGTTTTGCCACGGCCACGGCAAGTGGGGCAGGTCTGGGCCATGGAGAAAAAGCCCTGCTGCACACGCACCTGGCCGGCACCCGCGCAAGTGCGGCAGGTTTCGGGCATGGTGCCTTTTTTAGCGCCACTGCCATCGCAGACCTCGCAGGCCACCTGTGTCGGCACGCGGATTTGCACCTTGGTACCGCGCACCGCCTCTTCAAGGCTCAGCTCAAGCGTGTAACGCAAATCCGCGCCACGGCTGCTGCGCTGGCCTCCGCCGCCACGACCCCCGCCGCCAAAAATGTCGCCGAAGACATCGCCGAAAATATCGGAGAAATTGCCGCCCCCACCAAAACCGCCTGCCCCCATGTTCGGGTCGACACCGGCATGGCCGTGACGGTCGTAGGCCGCGCGCTTGTCTTCGTCGGAGAGAATTTCATAAGCCTCGTTGGCTTCCTTGAATTTCTCTTCTGCAGACTTGTCATCCGGATTGCGGTCCGGATGGTATTTCATGGCGAGCTTGCGGTAGGCCTTCTTGATTTCATCAGCCGACGCGGCTTTCGCGACACCCAGCACTTCGTAAAAATCACGTTTCGCCATTTCAGCTTACCTGGACACGCGTTTCAGATACGGCAACGCGGGGAATGTCCCCGCGCTGTCTGCTCATCCCTCACTCCCACCCTCTCCCCGCGGGCGGGGAGAGGAGGAGCAGAGCTTACTTCTTGTCGTCTTTCACTTCTTCGAACTCGGCATCCACCGCGCCGTCATCCGGCTTAGCCGCCCCCGCAGAGGCCTCTTCAGCGCCGCCTTGCGGCTGCTGCTCGGCATAGGCTTTTTGCATCAGCGGCATGGCGGCCTGCGAAAGCGCTTCGGTCTTCGCGGTAATCGCCTCGATATCGCTGCCCTGGATGGCCTCTTCCAGCGCCTTGATCGCGGCCTCGATGCTGGTTTTCTCTTCGTCCGTGGCCTTGTCGCCCAGATCGGTCAGCGCCTTCTTGGTGCCATGCACCAACTGGTCGGCACTGTTGCGTGCGTTGACCAGCTCGGTGAACTTGCGGTCTTCCTCGGCATTGGCTTCAGCGTCGCGCACCATCTGCTGGATTTCCGCTTCGGACAAACCGGAGTTCGCCTTGATGACGATGCTCTGCTCTTTGCCGGTCGCTTTGTCTTTCGCGCCCACATGCAGGATGCCGTTGGCGTCGATGTCGAAGGTCACTTCAATCTGCGGCATGCCGCGCGGTGCCGGCGGAATGTCGGTCAGATCAAAACGGCCCAGCGACTTGTTCTGCGAGGCCTGCTTGCGCTCACCCTGCAGCACGTGAATGGTCACGGCATTCTGATTGTCGTCGGCGGTGGAGAAAACCTGCGATTTCTTGGTCGGAATCGTGGTGTTCTTTTCAATCACCGGCGTGGACACGCCACCCATGGTTTCAATACCGAGGCTGAGCGGTGTTACATCCAGCAGCAGCACGTCTTTTACGTCGCCCGACAGCACAGCGGCCTGATACGCCGCACCAATGGCCACGGCTTCGTCCGGGTTCACGTCACGGCGCGGCTCTTTGCCGAAGAATTCCTTCACCTTGTCAAAGACCATGGGCATGCGGGTCTGGCCACCGACCAGAATCACATCGCCAATGTCAGAGACTTTCAGGCCGGCATCGGCCAGCGCCACCTTGCAAGGCGCGATGGTGCGCGCCACCAGCTCTTCCACCAGCGATTCGAGCTTGGCACGCGTCACCTTGATGTTCAGGTGCTTGGGGCCAGTCGCATCGGCAGTGATGTAGGGCAGGTTCACTTCCGTCTGCTGCGCGGACGAGAGTTCAATCTTGGCTTTTTCGGCGGCTTCTTTCAGGCGCTGCAGGGCCAGTGGATCGTTGTGCAGGTCGATGCCCTGCTCTTTCTTGAATTCGTCTGCGAGGTAATCAATCAGCTTGAGATCGAAGTCTTCACCGCCGAGGAAAGTGTCGCCGTTGGTGGACAGCACTTCAAACTGGTGCTCACCATCGAGCTCGGCAATTTCGATGATGGACACGTCGAAGGTGCCGCCACCCAGGTCATACACGGCAATCTTGCGATCACCTTCTTTCTTGTCCATGCCGAATGCCAGCGCAGCGGCCGTCGGTTCGTTGATGATGCGCTTCACATCAAGACCCGCAATGCGGCCGGCGTCTTTCGTGGCCTGACGCTGCGAATCATTGAAATAGGCCGGCACGGTGATCACGGCTTCGGTCACCGGCTCGCCGAGATAGTCTTCGGCGGTCTTTTTCATTTTCTTCAGCACTTCGGCAGAAATCTGCGGCGGCGCCTTCTTGTCGTTCTTCACATCGACCCAGGCATCGCCATTGGGCGCGGCCACAATCGTGTACGGCACCATCTTGATGTCTTTCTGCACGACATCGTCGGTGAACTTGCGGCCGATCAGGCGCTTCACCGCAAACAGGGTGTTCTTGGGATTGGTGACGGCCTGACGCTTGGCGCCGGCGCCAACCAGCACTTCGTTGTCTGTGTACGCGACGATGGACGGCGTGGTGCGCGCGCCTTCCGCGTTTTCAATGACCTTGACCTTGTCGCCTTCCATGACGGCGACGCAGGAATTGGTGGTGCCGAGGTCGATACCGATAATCTTGCCCATGATGCTCTCCGCTAGTGAGTCGGGGCATCGGCCTTGCCAGCCCCGGAATTCAGTTCAGTGATCTGCGGTTACCCGCCGTGTCTGCCGATATGGCGATGCCCGCAGGAATTTCAAGGTCTTTCGCCAGAACAGCCCATCGAAATACCTGCTCTAACCTGCCGCTCAGCCAGCCGTCGCCACGACGACAATGGCCGGGCGCAGCAGGCGGCCGCTCAGGGTGTAGCCCTTGGCCAGCACGGTCAGCACGCTGTTCGGCTCGGCCGTGGTGGACGGCTGCATGCTCACTGCCTGATGCAACTCGGCATTGAACGGCTCGCCCGCCGGGTTCACCTGCTCCACGGCATGACGCCGGAGCGCGTCGATGAACGATTTGTGGGTCAGGACGATGCCATCGCGCAGCACCTTGTTCTCTTCGGTCTCGGGCGTGGCGTCCAGCGCCCGCTCCAGGTTGTCGACGACGTCGAGCAGGCCGCCAGCAAACTTCTCCAGCGCGAACTTGTGCGCGTTCTGCACATCGCGCTCGGCACGCTTCTGGATGTTCTGGATTTCAGCCTGGGCGCGCAGTTGGGTGTCGCGCACCTGCGCTTCCAGCTCGGCGACGCGGGCCGTCAGGGCATCCTCGGCGGCCACTTCAGCCGCAATGGCCTCGGCCAGCGTGGGGGTCGGCTCCGGGCGGGTTTCTGCCTCGGGACGGGCCTCTGTCTCAGGGACGGGAGGGGTCTGTTCTTGCTCTGCCATGACTGCCTCTGCAACGGAAATGCGGGAAAAGGTAAAACCGCAGGCAATCTGGGGATTAGCCCCGCCGTTTCAAGGGCGAGCCTTCAAGGAGCTTCTGAATAGCCGGACTTTCGTCGTCACCGCGCACCCAAAAGGCATTTCCTGCGGGGAGCAGGCGGGGACCCAGCATCTTCAGGCGGTATCGGCTAGGCCCGCATAAGGCCATGCGGTTATTCAGGGGGCCGGTTAATCGCTGGCTGAAAACGCCCATCCCGGGCTTTTCAGTCAACGGTTAAGGTTACGGTGGAAAATCAGGCTGCGTCAGCGCGACAGCGCACGCGACAGGGCGGCCGCCGTGACCTCGACCAGCGGAATGATGCGCTGGTAGGCCATGCGGGTAGGGCCGATGACGGCCAGGCGGCCGAGCACCCGGTCATGCGCGCCGTAAGGCGCCGTCACCAGCGTCAGGTCCTCGAAGGGCGCATAGCCGGATTCGTCACCGATATAGATTTCGACGCCCTCGCTCTGCCGGCAGCGGTCGAGCAGGTGCAGGATGTCGCGCTTGGCCGCGAAGGCCTGGAACAGCTCTTGTAGACGGTCAACACTGCCGCCGCTGCCCGCCAGCGACAGCAGGCTGGCCTCGCCGGCGATGACAAAGTCACCTGTCGGCGCGGGCGCAAAGGCGCGCTCGGCCAGCTCGACCGTGCCGCGCAGCAAAGCATCCAGACGCAAACGGTCATCTTTCAGGCCGTGCAACAAGCCTTGGGTGATGTCGCCCAGACTTTTGCCCGCAAAATGATGGTTGAGGTAGTTGCCGGCCTGCACCAGCTCAGCGTCGGCAAACGGCCGCTCGGTTTGCAGCAACTGGTTCTGCACGTCGCCGTTGGCACAGACGATGATCGCCAGCACGCGATGGTCGTCGAGCCGCACGAATTCGATATGGCGCAGGTCCACCAGATCGCGGCGCGGCACCATGACGAGGCCCGCGTGCCGGCTGAGTTCGGCCAGGCATTGCGAGGCCCGCTGCACCAGTTCGCGCGGCGACTTGTCGGCGGTCAGCTCACTGTCGAGTGCGGCCACCAGCGCATCGGTAGGCGCTTCAGCCGTGAGCAGGCGGTCCACAAACAGCCGGTAGCCCTGCCGTGTCGGCACGCGCCCGGCCGAGGTGTGCGGCGAGGCCAGCAGGCCGCGCTCCTCGAGTTGGGCCATGACATTACGCACCGTCGCCGGCGACAGTGGCAGCTCGGCCGCCTGCAAGAGGTGGCGCGAACCGACCGGCTGGCCGTCACGGATGTAACACTCGACGAGGGTTTTGAAGAGAAGCTGGGCGCGATCCATGGCGCTCTTATAGCGCGCAAGCCCGGTCACAGGAAGCCACCGCCGCCATTAGCCGCTTGCTGAAAAACGCCCATCCGGGCTTTTTCAGCCCGCAATGTAGGCACATTTCCGGAATCGCCCTACGCTGAATCAATCACTTGGACGTGATTGATTCGCGACCCGGCCATCCTTGGCCAGGAAACAGCTTGCTGAAAAGCATTTTTCAGCAAGCTGTTAGGGCTGGTCCGACGCTGAAACAGCCCAGCGCCATCAGCTCGCTCGGGGGACAGGCCCGTTCAAGCGGCCAGTGGCTTGAACGCCGGTGAGTCACGCCTGCGCTCAAGAACTTTGTGCGTACGTCTTTTATCTGTGAGGTTGTTGCTGAGTTCGCGGCAGAGAGGCCAACCCTCAGGCAGCGCCAAGCCCTCCCTGCCCCCACAAAATACTGGCCTTACGAGCAGCTCCGCACTACCCTCTCTCCGGGCTTCCTGCCATCATCGCGCCCATTGCAGGGACGACACTCATGCTCAGCCATCTCAAGATCCGCGACTTCGCCATTGTCTCCAGCCTGGAGCTGGATTTCCGCCGGGGCTTTACCGTGATTACCGGCGAAACCGGTGCCGGCAAATCCATCCTCATGGACGCGCTCGGCCTCTGCCTGGGTGACCGCGCCGATGCCGGCCTGGTGCGTGCCGGCGCTGATCGGGCTGAAGTGAGTGCCGGCTTCGACATCCGCCAGCACGACGCCGCCCGCGAATGGCTGCGCGAACGTGAGCTGGACGCCGCCGGCGACGATGGCCAGGAATGCTGGCTGCGGCGCACGGTCAGTGCCGACGGCCGCTCCCGCGCCTTCATCAATGGCAGCCCCTCCACGCTCGCCGATGTCAAAGCGCTGGGTGAAATGCTCATCGACATCCACAGCCAGCACGAGCACCAGTCGCTGTTGCGCCGCGATAACCACCGCCATCTGCTCGACGCCACCGCCGGCCTTGTCGCCCCGGCGCGCGAACTCGCCGATCACTACCGTCAGTGGCAGCAAGCCGCACGCGAACTCGCCA
>JAUXNL010000333.1 GCA_030684415.1 Moraxellaceae bacterium
CCAAGGCGGAGGTGTTTGATTACATCGAAGCCTATTACAATCCGACCCGTCTGCACTCGACTCTGGGCTATCTCAGCCCGATGGACTTTGAGGCCAGACATCTTGCTTAACGAAGTGTCCGGGAAATCGGGGGAAGATCAACCAACAATAAGGGGAAACCGAAGAAGATTTAGCCGCAGAGATGATTCACTATTTAACATTCTTACACCTACAACATAGCGTTTGAATTAAGCGACGCTCTTAGGCGTCCTCTCGAATGAGCAAAAAGAGCAACCACGCCTAGCAAGCGGCGGAGCCGCATCAGCATCCGAGCGCCATGATTGAGGTGCAGTTTTGAGTCAGATCAAAACGGAAATTCGCTAGTGAGTCTATAACAGCCAGAGTTGATTCCGCAAAAAATGCTTTTGCCATCAGCAATATTGATGCAAGCAGATGAGCTTTTCTAACCATCGCGAACACCCGGAGAAGCGTAATTTTTCCTCCGAGGCGCCCCACAAAAACCAAGCCCCTCCTATGACCAACAGCCCCCCGATACATGTATGCGTATAAAAAGCAGTTCCTGACCCAGGCGGATTGCGACAGGGACCGCACCACCGCTGCCACCGCCCCCACAAACCGCGGCGGCAAAAGCACACCGTCAACTACCCGGCACTGTCTCGCCCCGGTCGTGCATCAGCTCCAGCGACTGCACGCGCGATTGCTCATCAGCGCTGAAACGTTGCGCACGCGCGGCGGCCATCTGGTGCTGGCGGTCCGTCTCGCTCAGGTTGCGATTCCCCAGAATCGCAGCGCGCTCGGCGAGCCAGCCGCTCATACGCTGATCCCATGCGCCGCGCTCACGATCCAGCGTCTCCAGCCGGTCAGTCGCCTCTGCGCCCACCAGGCTTTCACGCAACTGGCGCAATTCCGCCGGCGAGCCGCCGCGCTGTTTCCATTCATCGGTCAGCGCCTGAAGATTCTGGTACTGGTTAATCGCCGTCAGTGACTCCTGCAGGGCCGGTGGCAATTGCTGCTCCAGTGCCGCGAGTTGCTGCGCGCGCTGCGCGGTGGTCAGCGTCTTGTTTTGCAGGATGTCGAGGCGCGAGAGTGTGTAGCGGTCGTAGAGATCGTCGTCGCCAAAAAAGGCGGCGATCACATCGGCGGCCAGATACTGCGTGCGCAGCGCCTGCACCTCCTGCATCTGCCGGCGCACGGCGGCAATGTCGAGACTGCCGTCCGATTGCTGCACTCGCGCCTGCAAGCCTTCCAACCCCTGCTTGTAGGCCAGATAGCCGTCGAGAATGCGCTCGGCCTCGGCGGCAGCGCCGGCCGGCAGCTGGTGGCGGATATAGGCGCGCAGCCGGGCGATGATGCTGGCCATCGGCTCTTCGCCCACGGCGGAAAGGAAATAGTCGAACACGCGGCGAATGCCGTGGGTGATTTTCAGGCGGCCTTGCGCATCCACCTCTAGTTCGCCGTCCACCTCTGTGCCTTGCAGCGAACGCGGCAGGGCCTCGACACCGGTCTGAAAGCGGGTAGGCGGCGCAATGCTGCCCTCCCCTGTACTGCCCGACAGGGCGACCAGCTCTGCGGCCGACTCCGCCTGCCCGTCTTTCGCTGGCGCCAGCCACCACAGCAGGGCTGCCAGCAGGCTGACGACGACAGCTATCACCATTATTGTTTTTTTCATGCGCACAAAAATTCTGCTGAGAGTGAACGTGGTGGGGGGTTTTACCACAGCGTCGGCAAGAGCGGCAGGAACTGAAAAGGCCATGCCCCTTGCGGGACATGGCCTTTGCTGTGCATCGCGCTGATGTGCCGGCCGGGAGCCACTGCGGCTCCCCCGATAGCACGACCGATCAGAGCCCGGCGTTCTTGAGGCGATTGGCGTGCTGGCGGTAGACCGACACCGGATCGGTGGTGAACAGGCCGCGCAAGCCGAAGAGATGGTTGATCTCGTCGCCATGGTTCCAGGGGTAGTTGTCGCGCAGCACCTGGCCGAAGTGGCTGCTGCAGCGGCCAACCAGGCCATCGTTCGCTTCCTTGCCGATAAAGGCCAGGCTGGTGGTGCCAAACAGCACGTCGGTCAGGTCGAGCACATTGGTGACCGGCGAGGTACCGCCCCAGGAGTAAAAGCGCATGCCGTTGGCGGTGTACGCCCCTTCGCCACAGGCCGTGGCCGGCACACCCGCCGGATGACGGCTGTTGAACGAGGCGGCACCGGAGGTGGTCAGCGAGGCCAGCGCGCCGAGCACATCTTCTTTGTAGCCGTTGCCCGCCAGACGGGTAATGAAGGTCGAGAACGCATTGCCGATGGTGCCAACCAAGCCGCCCAGTGCGGGATTGGCGGTGAACTGGGCCGCCAGATCCGCCACTGGCGTGCCTTTCACCGGCGAGCCGACCGCCGTCACCGAGGCCACGCGGCCGGGCAACTGGGTGGCCACATAACGCGCCGAGAAGCCGCCATGGCTGTGGCCGATCAGGTTCACTTTCTGCGCGCCGGTAATGGCGAGAATATCTTGCACCTGGCGCAGGGTCTGCTCGCCACGCGCTTCACTGGTGCTGAAGGCCGACGCCGAGGTGACATACACCTTGGCGCCTTCGCGGCGCAGTGCCGACGGAATGCCGTACCAGTATTCAATGCCGAGCACCTTGTCGAAACCGAGCACGCCCGGCGCCAGCACGATGGGATATTTCGTCTGGGTGTAGCTGGCGTTGGCAAAGCCGGCGGCAAGCATCAGGCTGGCGGCAATCAGTTTCTTCATCACAAAGCGCTCCGTTTGTTCTTGTCGGGCGGCCGGCTTTTGCTTCTTTTTGCCGGACCGCATGGGGGGGAGACTGCAAGCTTCCAATGCCTGCTACATCGCAAGCGCCATACCAGTGTGTGGCGGCGCCGTGCCAGAACGCCGTTTTGACCTTATCTGCCCATCCCCTGTCAGCAGCGGTCACCTGCAGTGCCTTTTATGACGCCCCACCGTACCGGCCGCTCATCCTTGCTCACCCGCCACTCATCCCGAAGCGT
>JAUXNL010000334.1 GCA_030684415.1 Moraxellaceae bacterium
CCAAGGCGGAGGTGTTTGATTACATCGAAGCCTATTACAATCCGACCCGTCTGCACTCGACTCTGGGCTATCTCAGCCCGATGGACTTTGAGGCCAGACATCTTGCTTAACGAAGTGTCCGGGAAATCGGGGGAAGATCAAAGAGCATGCAAATGCATTGAAGGATGTTGTGCAGACCCGGTTGTATAGAGGCATTTCGCAGAAAGCACAAAGGGCGGTCATTGGCCGCCCTTTGTGCTTTTGAAAGTAAATTGCTTACAACGAGAGTACTTGCAAAAGAGATGGTGCCGAAAAGAGGAATCGAACCTCCGACCTACTGATTACGAATCAGTTGCTCTACCGACTGAGCTATTTCGGCCTTGCTACCCGTAACGGGTCACCGCACACGCAACCTGCTTATCCGTTCCGGCCCGCGACGGGGGCGGATTGTAGCGACAGCCCTCCGCAGGAACAAGACGGGCCGATCACCCCAAACCCCAGAGGCAGCATCGCGGCAGAAACTGACAAATTTTGTCAGTCGTCTCGCCCCGCCAGCCGATTACCATCCCAAAAGCCGCTGACAGGCGAGACTAAAACGATGACCGATGGTCAATTCAGCCCTGATTTCCTGCAGACCTTGTCTTGGCATCCATCCTGCATTAGCGTTGACAGCGCTTTTCACATCCCTGAAAAGCATGCTCGAGCAAAGCAAAGAAAAAACCTCTGAGGAGAGACTCCATGAAATCCATGCAAAAAGGCTTCACCCTGATCGAACTGATGATTGTTGTTGCGATCATCGGCATTCTGGCCGCCGTGGCCATCCCTGCCTACTCGAAGTACCAGGCCAAGGCCAAGGTTACGGCTGGTCTGGCTGAAATCTCTGCCGGTAAGACTGCTTTTGAAACGCTGCTGAACGATGGCGGCACCATCGCTACTCCAGGCGACATTGGCTTGCAGGCAACCACAGGCAATTGCAACATCACTGTAAGCGCGACAGCTATTGATTGTGAACTCGTCAATGCCCCCAGCCAAGTTAATACGTTCATTATCGCTTGGGGTCGCTCAAGTGCCGGCGAGTGGTCATGCAAAAAGGCCGACTCGGCAACTACTGTTGAGGATGAGTACCTGCCGAAATCGTGCTTGTAAAGCATAAGTAGTTCTAAGGGGTGCGAATCCTTTAGAGACATAAAAAAGGCGCCGCAAGGCGCCTTTTTTATGTCTAAGCAGCAACATACAGGACATCTGTGCATAACACTCCGAAATTGTCGAGGATTGTCATATCCTGACAAAAAAAGCATGCCGCAATTAAAATAATTTCAATTAAATCAGCATGTTAGAAAAATGCGAAATGGGCACGCCATTTGCCTTATCAGCATAGGCCAGCCACCATAACAACGATGCTGCCGAATGTTAAAAAACAAGGAGGCCCGTAATGCAATCGCAAAGAGGCTTTACTCTGATTGAGTTGATGGTTGTGGTTGCCATCATAGGTGTTCTTGCTTCGGCGGCCATCCCGCTTTACGGCAGCTATCATGCGCGCAGTAAAGTCACGATTGCCATGCAGGAAATAGCAGGCGGCAAATCGGGCTTCGAAGCCCGCAGCAACGACGGAGAAACCTTCACAGATCCAGCAGCCATTGGCTTGGCCTCCATAACAGGGAACTGTGAAGTTGAAGTGGACTCCTCTAGCGGCATTACCTGCAAAATCATCAATGCCCCTCCTACTATCGATGGCAAGTTCATCTACATGAGCAAGAATTCTATTGGCGCGTGGGAGTGCACCACTACCGTAGAGAACAAATACGCTCCTCGCACCTGTCCCGGCGTTTGAGGCCTCATTAAGAGCGCTACCCTTTACAAGGCCGGAGCATGCTCCGGCCTTGTGGCTTCTGCGCGCTTGATGTTCAATCCCCTTACAGATGCTCAAGTCCGGGCAGTCGTGTAAAAAAGCATTGGTGGTAGCCGTTACCGCCAGCCGCACGCGCCTAGAGCACAGCAGTCAACTCGAATAACGAAAAGGGACATCATGTCGGCAACCCCCCCGAATCTTGGCGGACTGGCACGCCAACTGGTCCAGCAGGGCGTGCTCACGGAGGCCGTCGCGGCTAACGCATGGCAATCAGCCCAGAAAGAGCAGGCCCCCTTCATCAGCTATCTGGTGCAGAACAAGGTCGTCAAGCCCTCGATACTGGCGCATGTAGTCGCTGTCGAATTTGGTGACTCCCTGCTCGACCTTGACTGTCTGGACCCCGAATCCATTCCACACGCCCAGATTGACGAAAAACTGGTGCGCAAGTTCACCGCAATTCCCGTCTTCAAACGCGGTAACCGGCTTTTTCTGGCCGTCAGTGACCCCTCCCGGCTGGAGGCTGTCGATGCCTTCCGCTTCAACACCGGCTGCAATATCGAGACAGTCGTCGTCGAAGAAGACAAGCTCCAGAAGCTGATCGAGCGCATCCTGGAAGGCAAAAGCAATGCCTCGATGGAAGGGCTGGATTCCGACCTGGAAGACATCGACATCAGCGGTGGCGAAGAAGACCCGGGCAAGGATGACGGCCCCACCGGCAATGCCGAAGACGACGCCCCGATTGTCCGTTATATCAACAAGATCCTGCTCGATGCCATCAAGGGCGGCGCCTCTGACTTGCACTTCGAGCCCTATGAAAAAGCCTACCGCATCCGCTTTCGCATCGACGGCGTGCTGCGCGAGTTCGCTAAACCGCCGGTGGCCATGGCCAGCAAAATGGCGGCCCGCCTCAAGGTCATGTCGCAAATGGACATTTCCGAGCGCCGAGTCCCACAAGACGGTCGTATCAAGCTCAAGCTCTCGAAAACACGCGCCATCGACTTTCGTGTGAACTCCCTGCCCACGCTCTTCGGCGAAAAGCTTTGCTTGCGTATTCTCGACCCCTCCAGCGCCATGCTGGGGATTGATGCGCTCGGCTACGAGCCCGACCAGAAAGCCCTGTTCATGTCGGCACTGGAAAAGCCACAGGGTATGTTGCTGATTACCGGCCCGACAGGCTCCGGCAAGACCGTGTCGCTCTACACCGGCCTTAACATCCTCAATACTGAAGAAACGAATATCTCCACCGCGGAAGACCCGGTCGAAATCAATCTGGAAGGCATCAACCAGGTCAACGTCAACAACAAGGTCGGCCTGACCTTCTCCGCCGCACTCAAAGCGTTCCTGCGTCAGGATCCTGACGTGATCATGGTCGGTGAAATCCGTGACCTCGAAACGGCCGAAATTGCGGTGAAGGCCGCGCAGACCGGCCATATGGTGCTCTCGACGCTGCACACCAACTCTGCACCGGAAACGCTGACCCGTTTGCGGAATATGGGCGTCCCGTCCTTTAACATCGCTACATCCGTGAACTTGGTGATTGCCCAGCGCCTTGGCCGACGCCTTTGCGGTAGCTGCAAGCGCCCGGTGGACATCCCGAAGGTGAGTTTGCTAGAAATGGGCTTTACCGAAGCGGACTTGGCCTCCGGCTTTACCATTTTCGAGCCGGTAGGCTGTGACCAGTGCCGGGATGGCTACAAAGGCCGTGTTGGCGTATATGAAGTCATGAAGGTCACGCCCGCTATCGCCCGCATCATCATGGAAGAGGGCAACGCGATCACCATCGCCGACCAGGCCAGGGCGGAAGGGTATCCTGACCTGCGCCGCTCCGGACTGGTCAAGGTCATGCAGGGTGTGACCAGCCTGCAAGAAATCAATCGCATCACCAGCGAATAACGGAAAAGAAGAAGACCATGGCGGCCCAGACAGAACAGATTCTCACGTTTGTTTACGAAGGCACTGACCGGCGCGGCCAAAAGGTCAAAGGCGAGGTCAGTGGCAAAAACATGGCCTTGGCCAAGGCCCAGTTGCGCAAGCAGGGCATTACGGCGGGCAAGGTCCACAAAAAGCGCGCTGACTTGCTGGCAGGTCTTAGTAAAAAGAAAGTCACCGCCAACGACGTCAGTATCTTTACGCGCCAGTTGGCCACCATGATGAAGGCCGGCGTACCACTGGTGCAGTCCTTTGAGATTGTGGCGGACGGGTTGGATAACCCGACCATGAAAGAGGTGGTGCTAGGACTGAAGGCCGATGTAGAAGGCGGTAACAGCCTGGGCGTTGCCCTCACCAAATATCCAGAGCACTTTGACGAGCTGTTTTGCAGCCTGGTGGCATCAGGAGAGCAGTCCGGCTCTCTGGAGTCCATGCTGGATCGCGTGGCGATCTACAAGGAAAAGAGCGAAGCGCTCAAGATGAAAATCAAGAAGGCCATGAAATACCCCATCTCGGTGGTGGTCGTGGCCATGATCGTGACGGTCCTCCTCTTGCTGAAGGTGGTGCCCGTGTTCCAGGAGCTGTTTGCAGGCTTTGGCGCAGAGCTCCCTGCTTTTACGCAGTTTGTAATCGGACTGTCCGCCTGGATGCAGAAGTGGTGGTTTGTTTTTCTCGCGTCGATTGCTGGTATTGTGATGGGCTTTTCAGAACTCAAAAAGCGCAGCGAAGCCTTTCGTAACTCCCTTGATCGGCTAGCCTTGAGGCTCCCTATCGTCGGTGACCTGACCTACAAATCCACTGTGGCGCGCTACTGCCGCACATTGGCCACCACCTTTGCCGCCGGTGTTCCGCTGATTGATGCACTGGTTTCCTGTGCTGGAGCAGCCGGCAATGTGGTTTACCGTGACGCCATCCTGCGCATTCGCGACGATGTGGCCACCGGGCAGCAGTTGGGTTTCGCCATGCGTCAGACCGGGATTTTTCCGTCCATGGCCCTGCAGATGGTATCAATCGGCGAAGAGTCGGGCGCACTGGACTCCATGCTGGCCAAAGTGGCGGACTATTTTGAAGCTGAGGTGGACAATGCCGTGGACGGCCTGACCTCCATGATGGAGCCCATCATCATGTCGGTTTTGGGTGTGCTGGTCGGCGGCCTGATCATCGCCATGTACCTGCCCATCTTCCAGTTGGGTGCCGTGGTCGGATGATTGAGCTCCTGCAGCAAAGCCCCCTCCTTGCAGGGGGCTATGTTTTTCTGGTGGGCCTGCTGGTGGGCAGCTTCCTGAATGTAGTGGCCCATCGCCTTCCCCGCATGATGGAGCGCGAGTGGAAGGCCGAGGCGCAAGCCATCCTCTCCGGCAGTCCGCAAGAGCCCTCCGCATCTCCGCCTGCTTACAATCTTGTGGTGCCACGCTCTGCTTGCCCGGCGTGTGGCCACAAGATCACGGCACTGGAAAACATTCCGGTGATCAGTTGGCTGGTACTACGTGGCCGCTGTAGCGCCTGCAAGACCCGCATCAGCGCCCGCTACCCGGTTGTCGAGCTGGCTACTGCCCTGCTCTCCCTGCTGGTGTTCCTGATACTGGGGGCGACGCCCCAGACCCTGCTCGCGCTGCCACTGACCTGGGCGCTCATCAGTCTCACCCTGATTGATTTCGATACCCAGCTACTGCCCGACCAGATCACACTGCCGCTGCTCTGGGCCGGCCTGTTGGTCAATATCGAGGGCATGTTTGTGCCCCTGCACGCGGCCGTGATCGGCGCCATGCTCGGCTATCTGATCCTGTGGTCGGTGTACTGGCTGTTCAAGCTGCTCACAGGCAAAGAGGGCATGGGGTATGGAGACTTCAAGCTGCTGGCCGCCCTCGGCGCTTGGCTGGGATGGATGCAGGTCCCTGTCATTCTGTTGCTGTCATCCGTCGTGGGCTCGATCATCGGCATCGGCTATCTGATCGTCCGGCGTGAAAGTGCCCCCTTCGCCTTCGGCCCCTACATCGCCATTGCCGGCTTTATCGCCCTGCTTTGGGGAGTGCCGCTGGTGAGCTGGTATCTCGGGTGACCCGATGTATGTGATCGGCCTGACCGGTGGCATCGGCAGTGGCAAGACCATGGCCACCGATCATTTTGCCCGCCTTGGCATCACCATTGTGGATGCCGACCTGGCCTCCCGAGTGGTTGTGGAGCCTGGTCAGCCGGCCCTGGCGGAGATTGCTGGCCACTTCGGCCCGGATGTCCTGCTGGCAGATGGCCGTCTGAACCGTCCTCGCTTGCGGGAAATCGTGTTTGCCGACCCGGCGGCACGACAAGCACTTGAGCAGATCACCCACCCACGCATTGCGGCGGAGATCGTCCGGCAACTGGGAGTCAGCCGCTCGCCCTACACCATTCTGGTCTCGCCACTGTTGTTCGAAAGCAGCCAACACCGCTTTGCGCAACGCACTTTGCTGATAGATGCCTCTGAAGAATTGCAGCGCCAGCGCGCGGCCAGCCGTGATGGCGTGAGCGAAGAACAGATTGCCGCCATCATGGCCGCGCAAATGAGCAGGGACTCACGCCGTCAGCGGGCAGACGACATATTGTCCAACGATGGTGATCCGGCCCACCTGCATGCCGCTGTCGAGGCGCTGCATGCCCGCTATCTGGAGCTGGCCCGTGAGCATGGTTGAGGCCAAGACCCTGCCCTGCCCCCGCTGTGCCCAGCCGGCACGCTG
>JAUXNL010000336.1 GCA_030684415.1 Moraxellaceae bacterium
TGCCGCTGACCAGGCGTCCCAGTCCTAACATAACTGACACTCTTGAAGATGAATTGATCCGTGGCCTGCTCAGGCAGGCAACCGCGGTGCATTGGAGAGAAGTGAGGGACGATGCAGGCCAACACAAGCTTTCCGCCGAAATTTCTTCCCGGCAAGGCCGAAAAGCGCGCCATTCTAACCTGATTCAGGTAAGCCTACATCACCGCAAACAGTAGCCTTCGGTAACGCGCCGGCAGGAACACCAGACATGAAAAAGCCCGGCACAGGCCGGGCTTGCAAGGCTTACCAGGATCAGCGTTTGGCAGTATGGGCAAGGTAGGTTGCCGGGTTAACCGGAGAGCCATTGCGCAGCACCTCATAGTGCAGATGCACACCACTGGAGCGCCCGGTAGACCCCATATAGGCCACCAACTGGTCTTTGTTCACCACATCACCAACACGAACGACAACACGGCTGGCATGCGCATAGCGGGTGCTGTACCCGTCGCCATGGCTGATCTCGACCAGATTGCCATAACCGGACTTCTCGCCGGCATGGGTCACAATTCCGGGGGCGACCGCAAATACATCTGTGCCCTCAGGGCCCGCGAAATCGATACCACCATGAAAGGCCGTGCGGCCGGTGAACGGATCGGTACGGTAGCCGTAAGTGGAGGTGACATAACCATGCCTCACCGGCATGTTGGCCAGATAACTGTTGGGCTGGTTGCGGCGCCCATTGAGCAGGCTTCCCAACACTTCAAGCTGATTTTCCTTGAGCTCGATCTCTGCCAGCAGCTCACTCAGGCGAATAGCAACACTGGGTCGGTCACCGAGGACGGTCATCTCTTCCGTCAACGGGCCGCCCATCGGGGGCTTTTTTGTGAAGTCGAATTCCTCACTCTTGAGATTGGCCGACTCGGCAAGATGCTCACCCAGTGCATCCAGACGCTCGAGACGCGCCTGCATCTCGGCCATACGGGCCGTCATGGCCTGTAACTGTTCCTTTTCTTGCGACGCCCCGAGCATGGAAATGGTGGCTCCCGGTGTCGCGCCCGAGAACTTTGCGGCAAGGTAATAGCCCGCCGCGCCCAATACCGCGCACATCAGCACCAACAGCACCGCTACCACCGCCACATACCGTGGCGGCAACTGCAGGGTGCGTGGCTTGCCGTGCTTGCGGCTGAGAAAAATGATGTTCATCCACTAACCTTCCGCTTCTGTTGAATCACGCAGGTATACTGATGCCACCCGGTAACTCATGAATGGAGTCCGGCCTACCGGACAATCAATAATGGCCAAGCGTCTGGAAAAACCCTCTAGCCTGCCTGAAATATTGGGCGCTGGCCGCCTTGCCAGCTACCGGCAAGACGCTGGCCGACTGAACCGGCTGAATGCCATTCTTGCCACTTATATGGATGCCGGCCTGAAGCCACTCGTGCATGTTGCCTCATACCAGGAAGGTGTCCTGTCACTGGCCTGTCACAACAGCTCATTGGCGGGGCAACTACGCTATCTTAGCCGCATCTATATGCAGCAACTGCGCCAGCATGACGAGTTCTGCGAGCTGGTCCGCATCCGTGTCGTGAACACCGCCACAACCGTGGCAGGCCCAAGTCCGAGCAGGCCACGTCTCGCCCGACTCAGCACCGGCACAGCGACACTGCTAGCAGAACTCGCCGACACACTTCAAGGCGGGGAGGTTAGCGAAGCCTTGCGCCGCCTGGCAAGTCATGGCGACGGCGCAGAAAAAGGCCCAAAACCCGAATCAACCAATTGATTTCAAAGGAAATTAAAGGCTTTCAGCGCGAATATAGGAGATGGGGGCCGTCGCCTCGTCATCAAATGTGACAATTTCCCAGGCATCAGGGCGCTCAAGCAAGGCCCGCAGGAGCTGGTTATTCAGCCCGTGACCAGACTTGTAGCCCTGATACTCACCGAGAATTCCGTAGCCCAGCAGATACAGATCGCCAATCGCATCCAGCATCTTGTGGCGCACGAATTCGTCTTCATAGCGGAGCCCTTCCGCATTCATGACACCCTCGTCATCCACCACAATCGCATTGTCCATGCTGCCCCCCAGCGCCAGATTCTTGGAGCGCAGGTATTCGATGTCGCGCATGAAGCCGAACGTGCGGGCACGGCTGACTTCCTTTACATAGGCAGTTGTCGAGAAGTCGACCTCTGCATATTTATGGTCGTCATGGAAGGCCGGGTGATCAAAGTCGATGGTGAAACAGAGCTTGAAGCCGTCATAAGGCTCAAAGGCGGCAATCTTGTCGCCATCACGAACCTCGATGCGCTCCTTGATACGAGCAAAACGCTTGGGCGCATCCTGCTCAACAATGCCGGCCGCCTGAATCAGGAACACAAAAGGGCCGGCGCTGCCATCCATGATGGGTATTTCTCCCGCCGTCACCTCGATCAAGGCATTGTCGATACCTAGCCCGGCCAACGCTGACATCAGATGCTCGACGGTGGAAAGTCGCACATTGCCGACCATCAGGCTCGTGGCCATGGCGGTATCGCGCACCATCAGGGCACGAGCGGGCAACTCGACAGGGGGATCAATATCCGTACGACAAAAGACGATGCCGCTGTCTGGCGCAGCCGGCTTCAGCGTCAGGTAAATCTTTTCACCACTGTGCAGGCCGACACCGCTGGCCCGAATGGTGTTCTTGACTGTGCGCTGTCGCAGCATGTGACATTTTATTTCAGGCGAGAAAGGGAGGCGATGGTAGCAGAGCAGCACCATCCTGCAACCGGAAGGAAAAGCTGCCCCGACCGGGAGAGAGTCGGCCGGGGCAGCAAAAGGGCAAAACTCAGTCGGCCTGACGACGCAGGAAGGCCGGGATATTCAGCAGTGCGGCGTCCGCATGACGGGGAGCGGCCCCGCCATTGGCGACTTTCTGCTGCTGGCGCAAATAGGCCGGCACCTCGTAATCCTGACCAACGGCAACACCGCTCGGCACACTCGCAGACGCCGACGCGGGCATGACCGGCGCGGACTGCCCGGGAACGAGCTTCATGCCCGCAGTGCTGGCACGCGCTGCACGCGACAAACCAGTGGCGACCACCGTCACACGCATCTCGTCACCCAGATCCGGGTCGAGAATCGTGCCCACCACCACAGTAGCTTCCGGCGACGAAAACTCGCTGACGATGTCGCCCACCGCAGTAAATTCACTGAGACGCATGTCCGGGCCCGCCGCAATCGACACCAGCACTCCACGCGCGCCCTGCAGGTTGATGTCATCCAGCAACGGGCTATGAATGGCCATTTCTGCCGCCATGCGCGCGCGGTCATCACCCTTAGCAGAGCCGGTGCCCATCATGGCGAGGCCCTGTTCCGACATCACGGTACGCACATCGGCAAAGTCGACGTT
>JAUXNL010000339.1 GCA_030684415.1 Moraxellaceae bacterium
CAGCCGGCCGAGCGCATCAGCACCACGCCGAGCACAAAAACGACCAAGATGTGCGCGGCCGGGCGGCCGTCGCCAGCGATGTAAACCGCCAGCAGCGTTGGCCACAGCAGCAGCCAGATGCCGATGGGCCGGTCGAGGCGCATGAGTTGGGCAAATGGCAGGGTACGGGCAGGCAGAGCAGGATGGCGGAGCAGGGTATCGAGCATGGGGGAGGTCCGGGCGTCATGCAGGCGGTGAACACTAGCACGGGTGCCGGGCCGGACACAGACGACGCCGTGCCGACCGGCCGGCCTTCGGTGTGAAAACTTGTGCTAGCCCGTTCAAGCGCGGTTTGGGCTAGCATCGGGCGCTTTGTGACTGTCGTGCCAGTTGGCGGTGAAGTTTGGCGTTGAAGCGGCCTGTGCTCCCGAACGGGGCTGGCCGCAAGAGAGGATGTGATGAGGGGATTGCCTGCCGGACTGGCGCTGTTTGCCGGTCTTTGCCTGAATGCCGTGGCTGCACCGGCCCTGACCAGTCGCCCCTTGTCGGCGATTGCCGATTATCCCGCCTCAAGCGTGACGGCGACGGTGGTGGCCGACAACGAAAGCCGGCTGGCAGCCGAAGTGTCGGCACGCATCGAGGCGCTGCCGGTGCGCACCGGGGAGCGTGTGGCCAAGGGCGCGGTGCTGGCCCGTCTGGATGCCCGCAGCGCCGAGGTTGAGCTGGCGCGGGCACGCGCGCAGGTCGACATTCTGCAAAACCGTCTGGCGCTGGCCGAATTACAGCTTGAGCAGGCCAACGCACTCAAAGAGCGGCAGTACGTCTCGGCAGAGTTGCTCAAGCAGCGCCAGACCGAAGCGGCGGTAATGCGCGCTGAGGTGGGCGCCGCGCAGCAGGCCGTGAAACAGGCAGAACTGACACGAGAGCGCACGGTGATCAAGGCGCCATTTGCGGGCACGGTAAAGGAGCGCTTGGCCAGCGTTGGCGAACTCGCGGCGCCGGGGACGGTGCTGTTGGTGCTCACTGAGCAGGGCCGCAATGAAGTGCGTGCGCTGGTGCCCGAAATGCAGATGGCCTCGCTGCGCGGTGCCAAAACCTTGGGCTTGCGCATGGCGGATCGGCAAGTGCCGCTGACAATTGCGCGCATTTCGGGCGTTATCGAGCGACGCGACCAGACCCGGGAAGTGGTGTTGACGGCAAAAGAGCCCTTGCCCAACGGCTATACCAGTGAGCTGGTCTGGGTGTCGCCCCTGCCGTTTTTACCTGCCAGCTATGTGCAGCAGCGTGGTCGTGAGTTTGGTGCGTGGCTCCTGGTAGACGGCAAGCCGGTGTTCCGCGTATTGCCCGGCGCCCAAGCGGGGCGCCCCGTGGCGGTCAATTGGCCCCTCGACACCCTATTGGTAGAGCAGGGCCGGTTTTCGTTGAATCCCGTGGCCCCCGCCACGCCTGCGCCTGCCGCTAAAAAATAAGAGGCTGCCAGCATGCGTTTTGCGGAAAAACTCCTCAGCAATCATCCGCTGACCAACATCACGTTTGTGGTGGTGCTGGTCATGGGCATTCTCAGTTACATCAACATGCCGCGTGCACAGGACCCGGAAATCAATTTCAACTGGGTCTCCATCATTACCGCACTGCCTGGCGCGTCGGCGGAGGATGTCGAGCGTGAACTGACATCGCCATTAGAGGATGCCATCAAGCAGGTGAAGGACATCAAGTATGTATCGTCCAACAGCCGCGAGAATGTGTCGTCCATCCTGATCCGCTTCAATGACTTGTCGACACGTGAGTTCGACAAGCGCATCAATGACCTGCGCCGCGAAGTGCAGAACAAGGCCAATCAGGAGTTGCCGCGCGACATCGAAGACCCGCAGATCATTGAAATCACCAGCTCCAACGGATTTCCGACGGCGATGATTGCCGTGCATGCGCCGGGCGGCGGTGAGAAATTGCGCCGGCTTTCCTATTTGCTCAAGAACGATATCGAGCGCTTACCCGGCGTCGACAAGCTGATCGTGTCGGGCCTCGATGATCCTGAGCTGCATGTGGACATTGATCCGGCACGGCTTGAAGCGCGCAATGCCAATGCCACTGAAGTGGCGGATGCTGTTGCGGCGTCGTTCCGCAATACGTTGGCGGGCCGCACGCGTATTGGTGATCGTGAATGGCTGGTGCGTATGGAGGGCAAGCTGGCTGATCCGGAGCGCATGGCCGATATGGCCGTGAATACCGCAAGCGGACGGTATGCCCTCAATGAAGTGGCCGATGTCAGCCGTGGTAGTGAGCGCGCCACACAGTTGGTGAGTTACAACGGCGAGCCGGCCGTTCTTTTTGCCGTGACCAAGCAGCCTTCCGCCAATACGCTGGAAATGGTGAACACACTTAACAAGTTCATTGAGCAGCGCAATCCTTTGCTGATTAGCCAGGGCGCCAAAATAGCGCTGGTGGATGATCAGACCTACCCGACGCGCAATGCGATTCGCATCATGGAGTCGAACGCGATCTTCGGCTGGCTGATGGTGATGGTGGTGTGCTGGGTTTTCTTGGGCACCCGTATTGCCGTGCTGGTGGCATTGGGCATTCCATTTTCCTTGGCGGCCACATTTTTTGTGGTGGACGGCATTGGCTCCACACTGAATCTTACCGTGCTGCTGGGCGTGGTGATTGCGCTTGGCATGCTGGTGGACGACGCCGTGGTCATTGTCGAATCCATTTATTACCGGCTGGCGCGCGGCGAAGAAGGCTTGGCGGCAGTCGTCGGTGGCGTAAAAGAAGTCGCCATGCCGGTGTTGTCCTCCGTCCTGACGACCTGTGCCGCATTCCTGCCGCTCATGCTGCTGCCGGGCATCCTCGGGAAATTCATGTTTGTGGTGCCGTTTGTGGTGACGGTGGCGCTGCTGATCAGTCTGATCGAGGCCTACTGGATTTTGCCGGTGCATGTGCTGTCGATGAAAATCGACTTCACGAAGAAATCACGGACACAGCGCTGGCGAGAGCGTTTCACGCATGCGGTGCGGCTGAAATATGCCCGGATGTTGACCTGGGTATTGCGCCGGCCCGTGCGTTCATTGACGGCGGCAGTCTTGATGCTGGGGATGGCCGCGATGCTCATTGGTACCGGAATGGTGCGACAGCAGTTTTTTGCCTTTGACCCGATGCGCCTCTACTACATCAACATCGACATGCCGCCGGGCACGCCGCTGGAAAGCACTCAGGCTGAGGCTGAACGCATCGCGGCAGTGGCCAAGCAATATCTGCAGGAAGGAGAGGCGCGCTCGGTAACGGCCGCCTCCGGCATAAAATTCACCGAGACCGAGCCGCTCTACGGCGACCAGTACGGACAAGTGATCGTGTCGTTGAATCCGCGCATGGGCGACATGCGTGATACGCCGGCCGTAGTGGCAGGTATGCGTGACGTCATCATGGCGTTGCAGGATGAGTCCACCATCAGTTTTCTGGAAATTTCCGGTGGGCCGCCAACGTCAAAACCGATTTCCGTCAAGGTGCGTGGCGATGATTACAGCGAGTTGCGCCGTGCCGTTGATGCGCTCAAGGCCGTGACGCTGAAAATTCCCGGCGTCAAAGATGTCGAGGACGATGATGTCGCCGGCCGACCGGAGCTGACCCTGACACTGAATCGCAGTGCGGTGCAGGCCACCGGCGTCAATCCTGCCTATGTGGCGCGCCTGATCCGTCTGCAAGGCGATGGCGAAATGGTGGCCAGTGTGCGCGACAACGGCGAAAAAGTGGACGTGATCGTGCGCATGGCGCCGCAGCAACTCACCAGTCTGGAGTCGGTGCTCACCCAGCGCGTGCCGCTCCCCGGCGGCGGCACCATTGCGCTGGCACAGTTGGTAGAAACGGAAACCAAAGCATCGAAAGGATTCATCCGGCATTACAAGCTGCGGCGCGCGATTACGCTGGAAGCCAATCTCGACAAAGAAATTACCGACACGCTAGAAGCCAACAATATCCTCAAGGCCGCATGGGAAAAGCTGCAACCGCAATTTCCCAACGTCGATCTGGATTTTTCCGGCGAAATGGATGATTTGCAAGAAAGTCTGAGTGCGATGAAAAAGCTGTTCTTGTTGGGAATCGGGCTTATTTACCTGATTCTGGCGGCACAGTTCCGCAGCTACTGGCAGCCCTTGTTGATTCTGGTCACGGTGCCACTGGCGTTTACCGGCGTTGTCCTCGGGCTTTTTGTTTCGGTGAATCCGCTCAGCCTGTACACGCTTTATGGCGTGATTGCGCTCACCGGCATCGCTGTGAATTCGGCGATTGTGCTGATTGATGCCGCAAACGAGCGTCTGGAGGCCGGCATGAGCGTGTTGCACGCCACGGTTTATGCGGCACGCCGCCGTATCGTCCCGATCCTGATCACGACAACAACGACGATTGCGGGTCTGTTTTCGCTGGCCGTTGGTTTGGGTGGCAAGTCGTTGATCTGGGGGCCGGTGGCGTCAAGCATCGTCTGGGGCTTAGGTTTCTCGACCATCCTCACACTCTTCGTGATTCCGCTGCTCTACCGGATGTCCATGCGGCGCGCGCACTCGACACTGCACAAATCGGCTGCGCCAGTTGCCGCCGACTGAGTTTCATCGCAGGTGTCGCGCGCCAGTTATTTGTGCGAGCCGCTTCGTGGGCAGGTGCAGTAGAAGCAGCCGCGCGCCAGCGGACAGACTTGGTGGGTAGGAGCGGCTCGGTGGGTAGGAGCGGCTCGGTGGGTAGGAGCGGCTCGGTGGGTAGGAGCGGCT
>JAUXNL010000341.1 GCA_030684415.1 Moraxellaceae bacterium
ACGCTCGGCGCCAGCCAGCGCGACATGCCTTTCACGCCTTTGCTACCGCTGCCCGCATCCGACACACCGCAGATTACGGTGGCCGTGGTGGGCGCACATCTCTCCGGCATGCCGCTCAATTACCAGCTCGCCGAGCGCCACGGCACGCTGCAGGAAAGCACGTTCACCTCGGCGGATTACCGCTTTTATGCACTGCCCGGCACCGTGCCGCCAAAGCCCGGCCTGGTGAAAACCGGCAATGGAAAACCGATTGCCGTTGAACTCTGGACCCTGCCGCTGGCGCATTTCGGATCGTTTGTCGCGCTCATTCCATCGCCGCTCGGCATCGGCACACTGACGCTGGAAGACGGCCGCGACGTGAAAGGTTTCATCTGCGAACCCTGGGCCACCGATGGCGCCGAGGACATTACCCATTTCGGTGGCTGGCGCGCCTATATGGCCGCGCGCGCTGCCCGCTGAGGACACCATCATGTTCAGGACGATTGTTGATTACCTCACTGGCCGCTCACTGGGCGGCAAAGACTCCGCCGGCAACACGAACGCGGCCACCAGCAGCAGTGCCAACACCAACAGCAGTGCCTCAAGCACTGAAGTCGCGCCCAAAATGTTTGCCAAAGTGCTGATTGCCAATCGCGGCGAGATTGCCGTGCGCATTGCCCGCACCTTGCGTGAAATGGGCGTCAAAAGCGTGGCGGTTTACAGCGAAGCCGATCGCTACAGTGCGCATGTCGCTCTCTGCGATGAAGCCGTGTGCATCGGCGGCGCCGCACCATCTGAAAGCTATCTGTGTGGCGAGCGCATCATTGCGGTGGCGCTGGAAAAAGGCGCCGCCGCCATCATTCCCGGTTACGGATTTTTGTCGGAGAACGCCGAATTCGCCGAGGCCTGTGCGGCAGCCGGGCTCGTATTCATCGGCCCGACACCGGCGCAGATGCGCCAGTTCGGCCTCAAACATGCCTCGCGCGAAATTGCCGAGCACGCCGGCGTGCCGCTGACACCGGGCACCGGTCTGCTCGCCAGTCTGGAGGACGCCAAATCCGCCGCCGCCACACTCGGCTATCCGGTGATGCTGAAAAGCACGGCGGGCGGTGGTGGTATCGGTCTGTCGCGTTGCAATAACGAAGCGGAACTGGTGGCTGCCTTCGAATCCGTACAGCGGCTGGGGCAGAACTTCTTCAAAGACTCCGGCGTCTTCATCGAGCGCTTTGTCGACGAGGCCCGCCATGTCGAAGTGCAGATTTTCGGTGACGGTCGCGGCAAGGTCGCCGCGCTAGGCGAGCGCGATTGCTCAGTACAGCGCCGCAACCAGAAGGTGATTGAAGAAACACCGGCGCCGGGTCTGCCCGCCGCCACCCGTGCCAAACTGCTGGACGCCGCCGTACGCCTCGGCACGGCTGTCGGCTACCAGTCCGCCGGTACGGTCGAGTTCATTTACGACGGCGCGCGCGATGAATTCTATTTCCTGGAAGTGAACACGCGCTTGCAGGTGGAGCACCCGATCACGGAAATGGTGACCGGTGTTGATCTGGTGTGCTGGATGGTGAGCACCGCCGCTGGCCTGCCGCCCGATCTCGATGCCTTGCCCACACCTGCGGGTGCCGCGATTGAAGTGCGTTTGTATGCCGAAGACCCGGTAAAGAATTTTCAGCCCTCGCCCGGCGTGCTGACACAAGTGAGCTTTCCGGCCGACGTGCGCGTGGATGGCTGGGTGGCCACCGGAACGGAAGTGTCATCGCACTACGATCCGATGATTGCCAAGCTCATCGTCAAGGGCAGCGACCGTGCTGACGCACTGGCAAAATTGCAAACCGCTTTGGGTGCCACGCAGTTGTATGGCATTGCCAGTAATCTGGATTATCTGCGCGCCATCATTACCAGCCCCGAGTTTTCCACAGCGAAACTCTCCACTCGCTTTCTCGACCGCTTCAGCTACACCGCTCCTGTGCTCGAAGTGCTGGAGCCCGGCACCTACACCACTGTGCAGGATTACCCCGGCCGTACCGGCTACTGGGATATCGGCGTGCCGCCCTCCGGCCCCATGGATGATTTTGCCTTCCGTCTGGCCAATCGGATTGTCGGCAACGATGCCTCAGCAGCGGGCATCGAATGCACGATTCTCGGCCCCACGCTGCGCTTTCACTGCAATGCGGTGATCGCACTCACCGGCGCACCGACTGGCGCCACACTCGATGGCGAAGCCGTTACCTTCTGGGCGCCGCTAGAAGTGAAGGCCGGGCAAATCCTGAAAACCGGTCGTGCTATCACCGGCTGCCGCACCTACATCGCCGTACGCTCAGGATTTGATGTGCCGGATTATCTCGGCAGCAAATCCACGTTTGCACTCGGCCAGTTTGGCGGCCATGCCGGACGTACATTGCGCACGGGCGACATGCTCGCCATCAGCCAGCCTTCGCTTTCGGCTTGCACCACGCCCGCACCGGTGGCGATACCGGCAGCCGCCCCCGCCGCACTGATTCCTGCCTATGGCACGGAGTGGGAAATCGCGGTGCTTTACGGGCCACATGGTGCACCTGACTTTTTCACCGAAGACTCCATCGCCACTTTCTTCAGCACACCATGGGAAGTGCACTACAACTCCAATCGTCTCGGCGTGCGTTTGAATGGCCCGAAGCCGTCGTGGACGCGCTCAGACGGTGGCGAAGCCGGCCTGCATCCGTCGAATGTGCATGACTGCGAGTACGCCATCGGCTCCATCAATTTCACCGGCGACATGCCCGTCATCCTCACGCGCGATGGCCCCAGCCTCGGTGGCTTTGTCTGCGCCGCCACCATCGTCAAGGCCGAGCTGTGGAAAGTCGGCCAGGTAAAACCGGGCGACAAGATCCGCTTCCGCCGCATCGGTTTTGACGAAGCGTTGGCACTGGAACTCGCGCAAGACGCCGCAATTGCGGCACTCGCTCCCCCTGCGGCACTGCCGGCTTTCACCGAAACCGTGAACACGGCAACGGTTTCTCCTGGCGTGCTGGCCGAGCTGCCGGCAGAAGGCTCGCGGCCGGCGGTGGCCTACCGTCAGGCCGGCGACAAATACATCCTGCTCGAATACGGCCCCAATGTGCTCGACTTGCGCCTGCGCTTCCGGGTGCATGCATTGATGGAAGCGCTCAAAGCCACGCCCGTGAACGGCATTCTTGAACTGGCACCCGGTGTGCGCTCGCTGCAAATCAACTACGACAGCCGTGTGATTACGCAATCGGCCCTGATTGCACGCCTGCTGGACATTGAATTGCAGCTCCCGGACGTCACCACGGTGCCCAGCCGTATCGTCCATCTGCCCTTGGCGTTTGAAGACTCCGCCACACTCGACGCCGTGACGCGCTATCGCGAAACCGTGCGCGCAGAAGCGCCCTGGCTGCCGAACAATGTCGATTTCATCCAGCGCATCAACGGCCTCGCCACCCGCGAAGACGTCAGCGAGATCGTATTTGCCACTTCCTACATGGTGCTGGGCCTTGGCGATGTGTATCTCGGCGCGCCTTGTGCCGTACCGGTCGACCCGCGCCATCGCCTGCTCACCTCCAAGTACAACCCGGCGCGCACCTATACCGCCGAAGGCACCGTGGGTATTGGCGGCGTGTACATGTGTGTCTATGGCATGGACTCGCCCGGCGGCTACCAGTTGATCGGCCGCACCGTACCGATCTGGAACAAGTTCCTGAAAAACGCACAGTTCGCGAACGGCGAACCCTGGTTGCTGAAGTTCTTTGATCAGGTGCGCTTTTACCCGGTGAGCGAAGCGGAGCTGACGGCCTTCCGTGAAGCCTTCCGTGAGGGCCGTGCACAAGTGGAGGTCACCGAAGAAACCTTCGATCTTGTCGCACATGAAAAATTCCTGGCAGACAACGCCGACAGCATCACCGACTTCAAGGCCCGCCAGCAGGTGGCGTTCCGCGAAGAAGTCGCGCTCTGGCAGCAAGACAGCAGTGCGGTAACGGAAACGCTGGTGGATATCAGCGCCACCATCGAAGTCGATGAAAGCGGCCACCTGGTATCGGCCGACATCTCCGGCAATGTCTGGAAGCTGCTGGTCGAGCCCGGCCACAAGGTAGAAGCCGGCACACCACTGGTGATTCTGGAAGCCATGAAAATGGAGTTCCCGGTGCACGCACCCGTGGCCGGCACCGTGCGCGCCCTGCACTGCCGCCCGGGCAAGGCCATCAGCGCCGGCGACGCCCTGATCGAAATCGAAATAGAGGTCATCTGAGCATGACCGCTGACAAAAAAGAGAACCGCACGATGAACGACAAGCCCGCCAATCTGACTGTGCTGCGCGGCGGCCGCCGCAAAGAAAGCCCGGAGAATCTGGCTGACCGCATTTATGCGCGACTCAAGGAAGAAATTTTCGACTTCCAGCTTTTACCCGGCGACCGCTTCAGCGAGAACGAAGTGGCCGAGCGCATGGCCGCCAGCCGCACGCCGGTACGTGAAGCGCTCTACCGCTTGCAGCGCGACGGCTATGTAGATGTGCTGTACCGCGCCGGCTGGCAGGTCAAGCCCTTTGACTTCCGCTTCTTCGAAGACATTTACGACCTGCGCATCATTCTGGAAATGGCCGCCGTCAAAAAACTCTGCGAACAGGAAACCCGCTCGCCACTGCTCGACGACCTGAAACGTATCTGGCTGGTGACGCCCGCTGAGCGCATCCAGGATCCGCAGACGGTATCGGCACTGGATGAGCGCTTTCACAGCATGTTGGTGGAAGCCACCGGCAATCAGGAAATGGCGCGTATCCACCAAGGCATTACCGAACGCATCCGCATCATCCGCCGCCTCGACTTCACCAAAACCTCACGTGTGGAGGCCACCTATATCGAGCACGGCAAAATCTTGCGTGCGGTGTTGGAGCGTCGTGCTGACCAAGGCCAGCTACTGCTGAAAACGCATATCGAAGAAAGCAAGGCAGAGGTGCGCAAGATCACTCTGCACATGCTGCACAGCGCCCGCGAGCATTTGCGTGGCGAAACAGAATCCGGCGCGTGAGCGCCGTTTCGGGAGAGAACTGACCAGCTCCCCGGTTTTTTTCGGTCATCAAAGGAGATGGACCATGAGCATCAAGTTGCATTTCAAACGGGGAAAGACCCTGCTCGGCGCGCCCCTGGCGCTGGCAGCGGCTGTGGGCAGCGTCGCTCAGGCAGCCGAGGTGAAGATTCCGGACACAACGATTGCGGCCAGCCTGCGGACCAGCTTCGTCTACACGGATTTTGACACCAGTGGCAGCACCGCCGACTTCGCTCTCAACAGCCTGTCGGTCTACCTGAACAGCAAACTGACCGACAAGATCAAGTTCAGCTTGAGCACCGAAATCGACGCCGCCAACGACATTCAGGTACAGGATGCAATTGCGCAGTTCGAGTTCAGCCCGGAATTCAATATCTGGGCCGGCCGTTTCCTGCCACCGACTGATCGCGCCAACAGCACAGGATCGTATTTCGCCAGTCACTGGAACTTTGCGACTGACGGCGTGCAGGACGGTTACGAGTTCGTCGCCTTCGGCCGTGCCGATGGGGTGGCCTACTGGGGTGATTTCGCTGACACCAAGCTGAAGCTGTCGGCAGGCCTCTTCGACATCCCGCGCACCACTGGCCAGAACGAAGTCATGACGGCCGCCCGCGTGCAATACAACTTCTGGGATGCCGAACCTGGCTACTACCTCAGCAGTACCTACTACGGCGACAAGGACATCCTGTCGCTGGGCTTGGCCACCAACGTAGTGGAAGGAAAGTCCACCACCAGCCTTGATTTCCTGATGGAAAAAAAGGTCGGTGATGGCGGCGCCTTCACGCTGGAAGCCGAGTACATCAAATACGACGACCTCGGTGGCTATAACAGCAACTTCGCCAGCGGCGACGGTTACTTCGTCCTCGGCGCCTACCTGCTGCCCACACCGGTCGGCCCCGGCAAGCTGCAATTCCTTGGCAAATTCGGTACCGCCACCTTTGAAGACGGCAACACGCCCGACTACGAGCAGGACACCGCCGAGTTCAACCTCAACTACATCGTGAAGTCTTACAACTGCCGCCTCAGCCTGTTCGTGAAAGACACGTCTTTCTCGGCCGCAGGAGTTGCAGCCGGCAAGGAAGACAACACGCAGATCGGGCTCGGCCTGCAGTTGATGACCCTGTAATTCCCCACGCCAAGAAACGGAGCACACAGACATGAAATTCAAAAGCGTAATGAAAGGCGTCTCGGCCGGGATGCTGGCCTTGGGGCTCAGTGTCGGCAGTATGGCCGCGAAAGCCGAAGACGTGATCAAGGTCGGCATCCTGCACTCGCTGTCGGGCACGATGGCGATTTCTGAAACCACGCTGAAAGACACCATGCTCATGCTGATTGACGAGCAGAACAAAAAAGGCGGCCTGCTCGGCAAGAAACTGGTACCGGTAGTAGTCGATCCCGCCTCCAACTGGCCACTGTTTGCGGAAAAAACCCGCGAACTGATCCAGAAAGAAAAAGTGGCCGCCATTTTCGGCTGCTGGACATCGGTGTCACGCAAATCGGTGCTGCCGGTGATCGAGGAACTGAACGGCGTGCTGTTCTATCCGGTGCAGTACGAGGGTGAAGAATCCTCACGCAATGTGTTCTACACCGGTGCTGCACCCAACCAGCAGGCCATTCCTGCTGTCGATTACCTGATGAACCAAGGCGTGAAGCGCTGGGTACTTGCCGGCACCGACTATGTGTATCCGCGTACCACAAACAAGATTCTTGAAGCCTATCTCAAGGCCAAGGGCGTGGCGCAGGCTGACATCATGATCAACTACACGCCTTTCGGTCACTCCGACTGGCAGTCGATCGTGTCGGACATCAAGAAGTTCGGTTCGGCCGGCAAGAAAACGGCAGTTGTCTCCACCATCAACGGCGATGCCAACGTGCCTTTCTACAAGGAACTCGGCAACCAGGGCGTATCAGCGGAAAAGATTCCCGTGGTCGCTTTCTCCGTGGGTGAAGAAGAGCTGTCCGGCATCGACACCAAGCCGCTGGTGGGTCATCTCGCCTCCTGGAACTACTTCATGAGCGAAAAGAGCCCGGCCAATGCCGAGTTCATCAAGAAGTGGAAGACCTTCATCAAGGACCCAAAGCGCGTCACCAACGACCCCATGGAAGCGCATTACATCGGCTTCAACATGTGGGTGAAGGCCGTGGAAAAAGCCAAGAGCACGGCAACCGACAAAGTGGTGGATGCGATCATCGGCGTGAAAGTGCCCAACCTCACTGGCGGTATTTCGGAAATGTTGCCCAACCATCACATCACCAAGCCGGTGTTGATCGGTGAAATCCAGGCCGATGGCCAGATTGCCACCGTGTGGAAAACCAAGGGACTGGTCCCGGGTGATGCCTGGTCTGACTTCCTTCCCGGCAGCAAGGATATCGAAGCTGACTGGGTCAAGCTGAAGTGTGGCAACTACAACACCAAGACCAAGAAGTGCTCTGGTCAGGTGTTCTGATACGCAGTTTCTCCTGTGCACGACCTTTGGCGCGGGTTCGCCCGCGCCATTTTTTGCGACACGGCTGAAACGGCCTTCAGCCGCCTATGAAAGCCGGATGCCAGGCAGGCATCCGCACCCATTCCTGACGGCCTGCATGGCAGGCGTCATTTTTCACCGCCGTACCGGGATCACTACCGTGAATGCACAACGCCTGATAGCCACGACATTTCTGCTGCTGGCCGTTGCAACTGGCAATGTCTGGACGGGCAGTGCCACTGCCCATGCGGAGGACTCGGTTGACACCGCTGCCGACGCCACCGTCACGCTGCCCACCGATTTTGAAGGCTTGCTATACGCACTTCCCGACGCTGAACTTTCAGAGCGTGGCGCCATCATCCTAGCGCTGGCCGCCACTCGCGACGAACGTGTGCTGCCGATTCTCGGCGCGCTTCTCGATGGCCGGCTACAAAGCAGCAGCGACCCCACGCGCCTCGTCCTATTGGCTGACGCCAGCGACGATCCGCAAGCTGCCGATGCACTCAGCGGTGACGCACTGGGGGCATCATCTGCACTCAGTCTCGACCGCATCACGCTGAACAACGCCATGCGCGGTCAACTGCGCGATCTGCTCGCACGCCTGCAATTGTCGTCCACGGTGGTCCGCGAACGGATGGCGGCAGCGCGACGCATGATTGCCGCCGGCGCCACACCCGAAAGCCTGGCACTGATCAACGAACACTTGCCGAACGAAACCGATAACGATGTGCGTGATGCCCTGCAAACCGTACTCGATCTGGCAGCGCTCGACAGTGAAGACAGCGCTATTCGGGCCACCGCCGTCACCGGACTCGCCCACGCGCTCTACCCGGAAGTGCATAACCGCCTGACGCTGATTGCCAGCGATGATGCCGATGCAGCAGTGCGTGCCGCTGCCACCAAAGCCCTGCGCGAACTCGATACGCGAATCAGCCGTTACCGTCTGCTGGAAAACGTGTTTTTCGGGCTCAGCATGGGCTCGGTGTTGCTGCTGGCGGCTGTCGGGCTCGCCATCACCTTTGGTGTGATGGGCGTCATCAACATGGCGCATGGCGAACTGATGATGCTCGGCGCCTACACCACCTGGGTCTTGCAACAACTGATGCCCAACCACCTCGCCGCCAGCTTGTTGCTGTCGATACCGGCGGCGTTTCTGGTGGCCGGCATTGTGGGTATAGCAATCGAGCGTGGCGTCATCCGGTTTTTGTATGGTCGTCCGCTGGAAACGCTGCTGGCTACCTTCGGTATCAGCCTCATCTTGCAGCAAGCCGTGCGTAGCATTTTCTCGCCGCTGAACCGCTCAGTGAGTTCGCCTGCGTTCATGAGCGGCT